>CAKZMA010000211.1 GCA_937127375.1 uncultured Coleofasciculus sp.
AATGACAAATGACGAATGACAAAGGACAAAGGACAAATCACTGGGTTCGTAGTAGGCACTTTAGTGCCAGAAGCGCTAAAGCGCTGACTACAAGCATGACTATAAGCGCTATGTTACTGCTGTTGAATCTCACCAGTTGTGTGTCCGTAAAATTCTCCGAACCTGAACCGCCGGAAGCGTCTGTATCCCCTTCCCAACCCCCAGTAACGGCTTCCCCCGTGGCTGATTTTCCAATTTTATCCCCATCCCCGCCTATCCAGGATATACTCGAACAAAGCTGGGTCATCTACAGACAACAATTCATTCAAGAGGATGGACGAGTAATCGACTACGAAGCGAGCGATCGCTCCACCTCAGAAGGACAAGCCTACGCTATGCTCAGGGCTGTATTGATTAATGACCCAACCACATTTGCCCTCACCTTAGAGTGGGCAGAAGATAACCTGCATCGACTCACAGAAACAGGCGAACCTGAAGACAATCTTTGGGTTTGGCTGTGGGGTCAAGATGACGAGGGAAATTGGGGTGCCATTGATCGAAATTTTGCCAGCGATGCTGATATTGATGCGATTACCGCATTAATTTGGGCATACCGCCGCTGGAATCGCCCGGAATATTTAGAGTTAGCGCGAATCAAGCTGCGCGATTTGTGGGACTACTCCACCATCGCTGGACCCGATGGCAAACGTTATCTCCTTCCTGGACCTAAGCAAGCCTTTGTCCCGTCGCCATCGACGATTTATCTGAATCCCTCCTATCTCGCCCCTTATGCGTTTCGCCTGTTTGCTCAAGTTGATCCCGAACGAGACTGGCTGAGTTTAGTAGACAGTAGCTACTACGTCTTGGAAAACTCCTCTGAAGTTTCGGCGGTTGGGTTACCAAGTGACTGGATTGCTTTGGATTTACAGACCAATCAATTTCAGTCCATACCCCCACAAAGCAAACTGAAAAGCGTCTATAGCTTTGATGCGTATCGCGTCTGGTGGCGAATCGCTTGGGATGCCGAATGGTTTCAATCGACGGAGGCGTTAAATTATCTGGAAACAGCAACCCAATACCTTGAAGATCAATGGCAATCGTCCTCTCGCTTGCCTGCTCGAATTAACCTAGATGGAGAATCTTTGGTCAAATACGATGCCACCTCCCAATATGCCATGCTCTACCCAGCTATGCGCTTAATCAATCCGGCTATAGCTGAACAACTATTGGAGCGTAAACTTCTACCGCAATACAATCAGGGAATTTGGGATGATGAATCTGCCTACTATACCCAAAACTTAGCCTGGATCGCCCTAGTATCACCTAACCTGGTAAAGAATTCGCAATTTTTTCAATCCCAGCAGCAGTTTTCCAGAAACGCAATAAGGGAATGATACAGAGGTCGATAACGTCTGTCAAGGCTTGAAACCGTTAAGAATTTATTCGTAACCCCGAATAATCGCATCTTATATCAGGGTGGCATCGAGTCGAATACCGATTCAGAGGACTAGAAAAATGTCACCACCGTTTCTACAAATGACCGGGTTCAGTCAACCTGTTACTCGTTGGACTGAAGCGGGAATGCTATCTACAAACCGTCCTAATTCGGGCGGGTTCCGTTGATAAATGATGTCCCTTGCCATCGTTTAGGGGAGCCTGTCCGTTTGGCACCAATCAGTTGGGTCAAGCAATCGCCCAACCCAACACTGTAAATTGCCTCGTTTAAACATCCCCGAATTTCAGATATCTGGAATCGCATAATTCAGTCTCCAAGCAATACTAACTGGGCATTTCCATCAACCGTAAGAATTCTCCTATGAAACGCCTGTTTCGTCACTCCCAATCTCCAAATCCTTCCACCCATCGCGGACGTCAGCGCTCCACCCGTGTATCTACAGGAACGCGACTCGGATTGTTGCTTCTGTGTAGCGTTTTAGTCGTCGGGCTAGTGATCACGACCAACTTTGCCGTCGCTCAAAGCGACAGTAGCCTGCAAGAGCAGGAAGATCAGTTAATTCGTGAATATACCCTACCCACCACGCCCCAGAAAGAACCTGTTTACAAACCCGCTCCGGCGGCTCCTCCGAAAAAATCCACATCACCAACGCGCAAGCGAACCACACCTGCACCTAGTCAACCGCAGCCGCAGAGCCAGCCCACTCGTTCTGCGCCGCCACCAACCGAACCCGAAGAACCTGCACCCGCACGTCGTTCTCCTGCACCCTCCTCACCTGCTGGCGAGGAAGAAACGGCAGAGGCTGAACCCCTACCCACAGGCGAGTACGTCCTGCAATTCAATCGCTCTCCCATCGTCGGGAACCGCTTCCGCTTCCGAGGTGTGTATTCTGAAGCTCGACTCGGCTTTACCCGTCCCCGGGGCTGGAAAATCCAAGGGGCTAAAGCCCTAATTCGGTTCCAGCATTCACCCGCCCTGATTGCCAAGGAGTCCAATCTCACAGTCCGAGTGAATGGCACGAGTGTGGGTTCAGTCCCCCTCAACCGCCAACAATCGGAAGTTGGCAGCGTCCTCTTCAACGTACCCTCCCGACTGATTCAGGACTATAACGAACTGACGATTGTCGCCCGACAAAGTAATGACGAAGAATGTAGTGATCCGGGGGACCCCACGCTTTGGACAGAAGTACTACCGGATTCCGAGTTGCAGTTTGAATATCAGCCCCAACCGATTCCGCTCAACTTTAGCCGCTATCCCTATCCTTTCTTTGACGACCTCAGTTTAGATACTAATCGCATTGCTTATCTCCTGCCCAAGGTTAACGACACCTGGTTAACCGCCGCCCCTCGCTTTCAAGCGGGATTAGGCAGAATGGCAGAATTCCGCCCCATTGATACGGAAATCATCAACGATTTAGAGGATGTCGAGTGGGGTCAACGGTTAGTCGTCATTGGCACACCCGCTGAACAAGCTGGCTTAGAGGATTTGGATTTGCCCTTTAGTATCAGTGGCAACCAAATTTTAGATGGAAACCAAGTCGCTTTACCCAGTGACGTGGGTATCTTAATGATGACCACCACCTTAGATGGGGCGGTTCCCGTTTTAGTGGTGACAGGCAATGGGGCTGACGGTGTTGCCAAAGCTGCCCAGTTTTTAGTCCAGCCTGAGAGCCGTAAATTTGGCACAGGTCAAGCTGTATTAGTGGATAGCCTCAAAGATGTAGACACACCATCACTCCGGAATTGGCCCGGTTATTTACCGGAAAAAAATTCCTTTACGCTCAGCGAAATTCAAACCAAAGAAAACGGTGATCCGTTCCAAGACATCACGGTACGTGGGTCAGCGGCACCCCCGATTGTAATTGATTTTCACGCTTTGCCGGATGATCAATTTACGCGGGGGAGTTCTATGACCCTGCGTTATAGCTATAGTCCACAAATCAATCCCCGTACCTCGGCGGTAGAAGTCCTACTGGATGGAACGTTTATCGGTGGGGCGCGATTGACCTCAGAAGACGGCGCTAGCCGAAAACGATTAAAAGTGGATTTGCCCCCTCATTTAATCCAGCCCGATTCCCAACTGGAAGTAGCATTCCGACTCAATCCCAGAGAACCGGGTGTATGTGGTAAAGTCACTGACCAACAATTGACGGGAACCCTCCATGCAGACACTAGCTTCAACCTGAACCGCCAACAATCGGTACAACTCCCCGATTTAGGACTGTTCCAGGAAGGTTATCCCTTTGCTGCACCCCAGGATTTGTCCAGAACCGCGATTGTGGTGCCGGATTCTCCGAGTAATACGGATTTGCTGACGCTGTTAACGGTTAGCGAACGTCTGGGACGACTGAGTAAGGCAGATTCGGTCAATCTGGATGCCTATACAACGACAACGTTGCCTGCTGAAGTCCGCGAGGGACACCATTTGGTGGGAATTGGTACCAGAGAGCAATTTCCCTTTCCAGAGGTGTTTGATGGTAGTGGTTTCCGCTTGCGGGATGCTTTTTCTCGCCAGTGGAATCAAGGCAGCATTCAAGCCTTACCGGATAACGAAGGCATGATTAAGGAAATCATGTCGCCAGAGAACAAGGAACGGGTGCTATTGGCGCTAACCGCACAGACGGCGAATGGGTTAGAACGAGTGCGGCAGGTGATTAGCAAAGATCCCTGGTTCTTCCAACTCCAGGAAGACACGGTACTGATCAGCAGCAATCAGCAAGATGCGGCTAGCTATGACCCGGATGCCTACAGATTGGAATTCTTAGAACGTGCGCCCTCAACCAGTCGGATTGAAAATACGGGAGTGTTGAGCAAGGTGTCACGCTTTATTCAAGACAACTGGTTTTTCTTACCGGCTGGCATTTTCGCGATCGCGCTTTTGCTGTATGGGATTTCTCAGTTCTATCTCAAGCGGCTTAGTGATCAAAAGAGTCATTAGTCTTTTGTCATTCTCCCCCTGCTCCCCCTGCTCCCAGACGTAGCATGCTACGTCTCTACATGCTCCCCCTGCTCCCCCTGCTCCCCCTGCCTTCTGCCTTCTTGTTCACTAACCCTTACCGTTGAATATGTCTTCGTCTTCGTCTAAATTCCAGCGATTTCGTCCTCAACGCCCCTTCGCCACTGACTGGCTAGTTGATCTTCTGCCTCGGTTTTTTGATCGCTCACTAGAACCCATTGGTTTAAGCCATTTGAAATGGCTGGTTCTGTTTCTACTGGTGATCTCGATTCCCCTAGTCATTACCCCGCTCAAGGTTTGGCAACAGGGGGTTGTCGCCTTTTTGCTTTTGGCGATCGGTCAAGTGGTTGTGCGGGCGGAAAACCGAGTTTTCGATAAACAAATTAGTGAGTACTACCACTTATTTTTAGTCTGGTTGAGTTTAGTAACCACTGCCCGCTATCTCTACTATCGCCTCAACTACACGCTCAATTTTGATACCTTTATCAATGGCTTATTTTGTGTACTGCTGTTGATCGCTGAACTGTATGCCATCCTGACGCTCGTTCTGGCGTATGTTCAAACCCTACATATTCAAGACCGGGAACCTGTCGATTTGTCGGCATATCCGCAAGACCAGTGGCCCAAGGTGGATATCTATATTCCCACCTACAACGAAGACGTGGAAATTGTCCGCAAAACGGCAATAGGAGCCATGGCAATCGACTATCCAGAGGACAAGAAAAAGGTGTATGTTTTAGATGATGGTCGAGCTGAAAAATATAAAGCCCGTCGCGAAAGATTGCGGAAAATGTGCGAGGAAGTCGGCTGCATCATGATGACGCGGGATAGTAACGAACATGCCAAGGCGGGGAATATTAATACCGCGTTTCGCCGCACCAAAGGGGATTTGGTGATGATTCTGGACTGTGACCATATTCCGCTGCGAGATTTTCTCAAAGATACGGCTGGCTTCTTTTTTGATCAAAATGTGGCATTTGTGCAAACACCTCACTGGTTTTTTAACCCCGATCCGTTTGAGCGAAATTTGCGTACAGATGGCAGAATTCCGGTGGGTAATGAACTATTTTATAAAGTACTGCAAAAAGGAAATGACTTTTGGAATGCGGCTTTTTTCTGTGGTTCAGCAGCGGTAATTCGTAAAGAATATGCGCTTCAAGTTGGTGGGATTGCCACAGAAACAGTGACTGAAGATTGTCACACGGCATTCCGACTCCATTCTCTGGGATACAGGTCAATTTATTACGACAAAATCATGATTGCGGGTCTCGCCCCAGAGAACTTTTCCTCGTATGTGGGTCAGCAAGTCCGGTGGGCGCGGGGTATGGCGCAGATTTTGCGGATTGAAAATCCAGTATTCAACCGTAAGCTAAATTTGACAATTCCGCAGCGAATTTGTTACTTCAGTGCCACGTCTCACTTCTTCTACGGCTATCCCCGACTCATCTATGCCCTCGCGCCGACTCTGTTCTTATTGTTTAGAATCAACCCGATTCAGGGTTTGGGATTGGAAACTTTGGCGTATGCACTTCCCCATATCCTCCTGTCTCTCAATGCCAACTACATTACGTATAAGCATGTGCGCTTTTCCTTCTGGAATGAAATTTTTGAATTTGTCATGGCATTCCAGGCGGGGTATGTGACAACGATGGCGTTAATTAATCCCAATCTGGGTTCTTTTAACGTCACCGATAAAGACATGACCCTGGTTAAACGGGAATTTAGCTTATCAAACTTTGATTGGCAGTCTGTACGGGGTCTTTTAGGTATAACAGCTTTTGTGGTGCTGGCGTTAGCGTCAGTTCCTTTTTGGTTGATCCTGCGTCCAGAGGATACAGAAGCGGTTTTGGTTAACGCCTTGTGGTGTATCTTTAACATGATTCTGTTAATGGCAGCCTTACTGGTTGCCTTTGAACAACCCCAAGAACGCACCGCCCACCGCTTACGGCGACGGCTGGGGGCAACAGTTTATAGCTATGACAAAAGTTGGAGTGGCATGACTCTGGATATTTCGGAAACCGGAACTCGAATGATCTTAGAAGTCGAAGGTCAACCCAATTTACCCGATGAAATTGAAGTTGAATTGGTGGGTGATTATGGGGCAAGGGTGATTATGGAGGCTCAGATTGTGGTGGCAAAGTTGGTCAATGATCATCAAATGGAATTGGCGGTTAAGTTTATTAATGTCACCCAAGCACAGCGAGATAATTTAACCTTGGTGACGTATTCTGACGTGAAGGAATGGTATTCACAAACACGGGAATATGTGGATAAACCGTTGCAGTCATTAGGATTTTTGGCTACAGGTCTTTTCCGTGCCTTCCAGGAATTTAAGGTAGATAAAGGGGTAGGAAAAGTCCGCAAACGGGTTCAAGCTTCAGCTCAATTGTTTTGGGAAGGGGACTTCTATTTGGCAACAGTGACCGCAATTGGGGCGACAAGTTTGCGATTAGAACTCGATGATTCTATTACATCGAATGCTAAATTACTTAA
>CAKZMA010000212.1 GCA_937127375.1 uncultured Coleofasciculus sp.
GGCAAAGCGTTCAAAGTGGTGGTTTGGGAAACCGATGCCGCCTCTGGTATTATGCAGCAGGCGATGTTTTTCCGCATCTGTAAGCGGGGAATTCCTGACCTGGGTTGTTCACCCTATTTTATCGGTCCAGTACCTTTTCTCACCTACAGGGAAATGGACTCCATCTTTTTAGGGTTTCCGCTGAATCCTCCCGGTGGCGATGGTGGTTCTCGTTCGGCTTTATCGGGTGCAGCCAGAAGTGTAACTGAAAATTCAACTCAAGCTACGTCGGCTACCCCCCCAACTTCACCCACCTTATCTAATTCGACGGCTAGTTCGGTTGAGTTGAGTGCCGTCGCTCAGGCTTTGGTCGCCGTTGATGGCATATCCGGTCAAGCTACTGGGGATTATGGGGCGGTGACGCAAACCGTTTGCTCCTCTAATTATTGCACTTCCGCCTTGGGACGGTATGGGTTATCGAGTCAGCAGCCGGAGGTTCGTGCTGCTATCCAGCAAGCGGAAGGAGGTACAGCGGTACTCTCACGCCTGGATGCTGGGGAAATAGTAAGTGAGCCAGAATTGCTGGCGGTATTCCCCCAAGCTACTCAAGATCAGGTTTTTCACGCTCAACTGCAAACCCTATTAGAGATTACCAAGGGACAAACTGATCCTACAACCGGGAGACCCTTTACAGGCGATCGCGTAATCGAACGCATGGCACAGATTTATTGGGGTGGGGTAGCTGTACCACCTGATGCTGCTATTGGTACAGCCTCATCTCTGACAGTTCAAGGTTATGGCACTCAAGTGTTAACTCGTTACCAGCGCTATCGGGGTAGAAAGCGTCTGGAGTAACCAACGTTAGCGGTGACAAGAAGGCAGAAGGCTCCAAGGGAAGGAGCAAGATACAAGGAAATAATAACTGTTGAGGCGAACCTGATGTCAACCCTTAATTCAAACTTCACGCCTTCAATTGGAATACTTTGAATTGGTAGCGAAGCAAAATGATGATATATTCCCCATCTAAGAAGCCTAAACGACGACTTTTCTTAACCGGGTTTTTTGCCTTGAGTACCGGAATCGGTGGTTCGCTCGTTTTACCCGGGATACTTGATAGCCATCAGCAGCAGAATTGGCAAACTGCCTCCCAACTTGATGCCGCATTGCTGCAACAGGTAGTGCAGGAGAATCACTGGGAATCGGCAGAAACTGACCCATTTTCTCAGATGACCTTTCTGACAATTCAACCATCAGGACAATCCTCACCCCTATTCGTCTTCGATTTTAATGAACCCAAGCTTTGCGGTAAGGGCGGTTGTTTGTTTGCTGTCTATCTCAGGGATTTAGATACCGGAGCTTATCAAAAAGTGCTGCGGGTACTGCTCCCTAAACCCTTTGATATCCCCCCTCGCATTTCTCTCATCGAAAGCCGAAAACACCAAGGCGTTAACTGTTTAAATATTTCCCTGGGAGTTCAGGAAAAAACCAATCCCTTTAAGAACTTGTCCTATTGCTACAACGGCAATACTTTTGTGCAAGTGAATCAAGAATTTGAGAAAAGTAAGGAGAAATCGTGAATCACTACCACAGTATAGCTCAAGTACCGACTTCAACCCCAGCGAGTTCGACTAAGTTTGAGCCTAACCATTATGTTGAACAATTGGAGCAACAACTCTTTACACCCCAAGGGGGGATGCTGGTTGCCTGTGTGCTGGGGATAGGATTGATGAATTTGCTCTCTGGGCACCAAAAGAAAGGTAAACTAGCCACCAGTTATTTTGGAGGAAGAAAGGAGTGCAATAAAGCCAAGAAAAAAGCGATCGCGCAAATAGAAAATCCCAAGTGCGATAGTGCTTCCCTCTATATTGGTCGCCCGAAACATCCTAAAAATAAACCCAATAAACCGTATCGTTCTTCAGTCAAACCCACCCCGAAAGACAAGGGTTTATTTTACGTTCCTGACGTTCAGCGAGGGACATTGGTGTTAGGAGCGCCGGGTTCAGGGAAGACCGCTTCAGCCATTGATCCCATGCTCTATTCAGCCGTGGATCAAGGGTTTCCTATCATTATGTACGATTTCAAATATCCCTCCCAATCCAAAATGGCTGTATTTGCCAAGCGACAGGGTTACGATGTCCATGTTTTTGCACCTGGGTTCCCCGAATCAGAGGTATGTAACCCGTTAGATTTTTTAAGAGATGAGATAGACGGAGAAAGCGCCAGACAAATTGGTACAGTCATTAACAAGAACTTCAAACAGATTTCTCAAGGACAAGAAGACCCCTTCTTTGGTCCAGCCGGTGACCAATTAGTAGAAGCTATTCTCATGCTCACCAAAAGCACTCAATATCCTGACATCATGATGGCGGCTCAAATCCTCAGTTCAGAAAAGATGGTGTCGCGATTAATTGCTGCCACCATGAATCCGTGGATACGATTATCCTTTGGTCAGTTATTTTCCAGCGCCGATTCCGAGAAAACTGTTGCCGGAATTGCGGGTTCTGCCAGCCTCATGTTTACCCGGTTTATGAAAAAGAATACCCTGGGATGTTTTGTCGGAGAAACGACCCTACCCTTGGAGATCAAAGGCAAGCAAATAGTAATTTTTGGCATGGATAGAGAGCGAGAAGCGGTTAGCGCTCCCTTACTCTGTAGCGTGATGCACATGCTAATTGCCCGAAATATTGCCAAGCGCCGCCAAGACCCTTTAATCGTCTGTCTGGATGAATTTCCCACTCTCTACCTACCTCACATTGCAAAGTGGCTGAACGAATCGAGAAGTGAGGGGTTTTGTGGAATACTAGGAGCGCAGGGGTTATCACAAATTGAGAAAAATTACGGCAAGGAAAACGCTAAGACGATAATCACGGGAACGAATACAAAATTTTTGTTTAACTTAGGAGAATACGAGTCCGCGCATAGTTTTAGCAATTTCTTAGGAGATGAAGAGATTTCCTATAAGCAAAAATCCCGAAGTGTCAGCCAAGGGAAAACTACGCGCTCGACATCAGACCAGGATAAAACCCGTAAACTGATGGAACCCGCTCAGTTTAATAAACTCCCGCCAGGTGCTGGTGTTATTATCAGTCCCGCTTATGGGAATAACACCGAATCTTATGTACCAATCAAGCAGCAATTTAAGCTCTCAAAAGACCTAGAAGCGATTAAAGCCGATAACGAAAGGAATTGGCAAAACTTGGTCGATTGGCTGATTAAAAAAAGCACCCAGATTGTACCAACCGAACAAGATACAGAGGAGCGGAAAGCAGAAGTCGAACGACTATTTCCCATTCCTCAGTCTACCGATGACCCAGCCGCCAGTCCTGTGGGGGCGTATAGTGGGTTATTTTAGAGAACTTTTAATTTTGAATTGTTGATCATGTCAAACCATCAGCAAATAGCCGAAGATTATGCTAAACTGGCTCAACAGTTGCTAGCGGTATCACAGACTTTATCCCAACTCGGAATTGGCGCAACGGCTGGATTTTTCGAGCCAGCTTTGAACCGGAATTCTCAGGAGTCCGAGGTAAAAAATAACGATAGACTTTCACCTCGCCAGCCAGAATTCGGTCTGGGGAGGGATAGTGAAAAGCCAGAAAGCCAACTGAATTTTGTGGATAAGCTGGTCGCTGGGACTAAGGCGAAATTCACATCAATGGACGATAGAAAAGTGGCGTTAGTCGCCGCCACCCTTGTGGACAATCAGGGTCAGATGGAAATTAATCCCCTCACCCAACAGCCTGAGAAGGTGTATCGGGGAGATGGCTATGCTATTCGTCAGATTGGTGATGTCTATTCCATTAGCGATGCGACGGATAGAAGTCAGACCAAAATGAATTTCTATCTGACTGAGAATGGTCCAGCCATTTGGGGAGAAAACAAGCTTTCTTTCCCGGAAAAAGCTGAATTCTTGAGCGTCTACCGCAACCTGAAGGCGGGAAGCCAACTCGAAGGTGCTGATGTGGGAGATTTGGCTAGAAAAGTAGCGACGTTGGGAGCATTATCTCCTCAAGGTTCCCATAAAGTCTTGAGCGATTTGAAGGGGATGAAGGCGTTTGGACTAATCAACCATACCATTAACCAAATGGGTGTTGAACCCAATGAAGCCAACGTTCAGGTGATTGTTGGCGGTTATACCCTGACGCGGGAAAGGGGGGAAGATGGAACCAAAGTATCGATGTATTCAAACGATGGTCGCGGGGAATTATTATCCTATACAGCACAGCGAGGGGATAGGGGTATATCGGTGCAGCTGGATACCCTGAAACTCAATCAAGGAGATATGGCGTCGTTGAAAGAAATTGCCCAGCATTCTCAATATCTTGCGGCTGAGTTACCCTCAAGAACGGCTGTGGCTGCACCTATGCCTTTTATGACATCACGACCCTTAGATATTCAGCCCGATTTGTTTAAGGCGTTACAGCATTTGAAAAACCTGGATGTTAAGCGTGAAAATGAGGAAGATTACCCTGGGGAAAGACTAACTGTACTCAGTAATGACCCAACAGGAAGATTTTTGCTCAACCGTATCCGTTCCCATCAAGGAAAACTGTCCGAAGCCGAGCAAATGGTGGCGTATGAATTTTGTTTGGGTTATCAGAAACAGTTGCAGCAAGCTGAGATTGATTTGCCAACCTCCTCAAGTTTGAGCCAGTTTATGACCCAGAAGAAGACTGAGTTAATTCGTCAGAATGCTAACCCCGAAGCAATCATTTCTGCGGCTCAAGTTCCAGCGTCGTCAGTTGCGCCCAAAAATGTTTATCCGTCTCCCCCAAACTCTGCAAGGGAATTGTAAACACGTTCACATTCACCCCTCAGTAAACTCAAGAGAGTCATGGCGAATCTATTAATTATTGAATCAGGCGGTAAGGTCAAAAAACTCAAATCCATTCTCGGTGCTGGTTGGACAGTCAAAGCCAGTATGGGTCATGTTCGGGAATTAGCCGATGATGGTGAAGATTCTCTAGGATTTGACTTGGACGGTTCCCATATCCACTGTCGTTACATCCCCCGCAGTTCACAAGCCAAGAAAATCCTGTCTGAATTGCGTCAAGCCGTCCGCCAAGCCGACCGAATTTACCTGGGGACTGACCCAGACCGAGAAGGGGAAACCATTGGCTGGCATTTGACCCAAGCGTTACACTTGAACAATCCCCTACGGGTTACCTATACTGAGATTACCAAAACCGCCGTAGAACGCGCTATCGCAAATCCCAAAACCCTTGACTCAAACCTTATCGCCGCCGGACGCGCCAGGGATTGTCTGGATAAATTAGTGGGATATAAGGGTAGCCAGTTAGTCTGGCGCTTGAATAACGGCTGCAAGTCCATGGGACGGGTACAGAGTGCGACGTTGCATCTTCTGGTGAAGCGAGAACAAGAGATTTTGGCATTTAAACCCCAGGATTATTGGGTCGTTTGGGTTGAGTATCAGCAGGGATTTAAAGCCCTTTATGCGGGTCGAACTCAGCCGCAAACGACGCAACGGGAGCATTCTCGGGATAAAACCAGGAATCAGCCAGATGATACGGGAGAAGAGCATCCAGTCGCTGAAGGGAAACGGGTACTCTCTCAGGAAGAAGCTGACCAATTAGTCGCCATTGCCCGTTCTCATTCCCATCATGTTATCAGTGTTGAGGGCAAGAGAGTCAACCAATCTCCCCCAGCCGCATTTATCACCTCCACACTTCAGCAAACCGCCGGTGCTAAACTCAAGCTGAATCCGGACGCCACCATGAAAATTGCCCAAAAACTCTATGAAGCTGGGCATATTACCTATATGCGGACGGATTCAGTCGCCCTCTCTCCAGAGTTTTGTACCGCCGCCAAGCAGTGGCTGTTACAGCATGATCCGGATAATGTACCCCCTAAAGTAACCTCCCATCGCTCTAAATCCGGGGCGCAAGAAGCTCATGAAGCCATCCGTCCCACCCATGTTGAACGTACACCGGAGCAATTATCAACTCAACTCACCGGGGACGAGGCAAAACTGTACCATTTAATTTGGAATCGTGCGATCGCAACCCAATGCTGTCCAGCTCAACTCTCCAAAACTCGCATTGTCACGCAATCGGGGGACGTATTCTGGGAAGCCAGGGGACAGGTGTTAATCATACCCGGTTATACCCGCTATTGGAACAACATCGCCGCCGATTCCCAATTACCCGCCGTACAGCAAGGACAATCGCTGACCCTCGATAACGCGGGTGCAGATAAGAAACAAACCCAGCCACCTCCCCGTTACAGTGAACCCAAACTGGTGCAGGTGATGGAACGGTCTGGGATTGGTCGTCCCAGCACTTATGCGCCGACAATTAAGACCCTGAAAGCGCGTGATTACGTTCAGTTAAGCAAAGGGAAACTACAGCCAACCCAACTCGGGATGGAACTGGATACATTTTTAGCCCAGGTATTACCCGACCTGATTCAGCCAGAATTCACCGCCCAGATGGAATCCGATTTAGATGCAATAGCATCGGGAAAATTGGACTGGGAGCATTACTTGACAGATTGGAATCGGGATTACTTTGCCCCGGCGCTTAACTCGGCTGTTTCACAACTGAAAACTATCCTACCCCAGTCTCAACGTATCCCAAACGGTCAACGTCAAAACCGTCCTCCAACTGAACCAACCGATTATCCCTGTCCCCAATGTCAGCATCTGATGACCAAAGTATTTTCTAAGTCTCAGAAGCTCAAAGCCGACCATTTCCTCAGTTGCGATAACCGCCAAGGGGGATGTGGAACGGTAATGTTTTGGAATCCTCAAGCCGGGAATTATGAGTTACCCCGTTCCCCTCGTTCTGTACCGAAACCTGACCCCTCTAAATTAACCGAGTATTCTTGTCCAAGTTGTGGGAAACCGTTGGAACTGTATGAATACCAGAAAGAGGGTCAGCCTAAAAAAATGCTACGGTGTGCCAATCCCGCTTCTCGCCACCATAAATGTAAGGATGTCGCTTATTTTTGGACGAAAAAAGGGACATTCTGGAGTCCGAAGTTTGGTGAAGTTAAAAATATACCCTTGAGCCAAGCGAAGGGTCAAAAAGCCAAAGCCACAAGAAAAGCGAACAGATAAACCCAGAATGGGAAAATGCCAAGCTAACTCCCAAGATTGAGCCTCTAGAATTCAAGCCAAGCGAAGATTATGCCGAATTTAAACGACCTCCCGGATTTATTAGTATCCGGCGAACCCGTTATTGCCTGCGAATCCCCTCATCAGGAAAAAGTAAATTTTCTCACCTATGTTCTCCAACACTGTGCTAATCCTATGGGAGTCAATTGCTATCTTTGGAATTTGGGTCAGAGGGTATTAACTCGCGTGACTGAACGTGCAGAGACTAAATCTCTAATTTACACTCCAGTAACCGAGTACCATCCCCCCGATGTTTCCACTGAGGAGATAGCCGAACAATTTCAGATTTTACAGTTCTTACAAGACTTCCCAAAAAGTGGGATTTTTATTGTAGAGAATTTGTTACCGTGGCTGAGTAGCAAACCAGCGACTTTTTCCGGCGACTCGAAGTATTTATGGCTGAGCGACTATCTCAGTTCTCAGATTTTGAACTTAGCCACCTCCTTACGAGAGTTTTCTCAAAGCACGGGTCAGGTAAAATGCTTACTCCTCCTGGGCGCCACGGCTACGCTTTCCCCGGAACTTGAAGAGGCGATTCCGGTTGTGGTTACTCCCCTCCCTTCCGTCTTAGAAATTGGCAATCACCTGGAAAAATTTATCCCCCGTTTAGCCTCTGACCGGGGAATTGCTATTAGTCTGAATCAGCAAGAACGAGATAGATTAAGTCGGGCGGCGGCGGGGTTAACTTTATCGGAAATTGAGTCTGGGTTAAGACTGATTGCTACTCAACAAGGGAGCTTGACTCGTCACAGTTCTACCTTGTTGAGGGATTACAAAATCGCTAAATTAAAGCGATTCAACATTCAGTTTGTGGCTGAACCCGATGTCGAGTTAGGGGGGTTAGATTTACTCCAAGAAGAGTTTACTAAATTTGCCCGACTCTTGGAACCCGAAGCCCAAAAATATAACCTATCAATTCCCAAAGGAGTGATAATGGTGGGACCTCCGGGTACAGGAAAAAGCTATGGGGCGAGGCGTTGCGCTCAACGGATGGGTGTGCCTTTAATTTTGGCAGATTGGGGGGCGTTGATTGGTATTACCCCGGCTGAAAGTGAAGCCAATCTCAGGCGGTTACTAATGCTGGCTGAAAGCTGCGCTCCGGTGGTGTTGTACTTTGATGATATGGATAAAGGGTTAGCGGGGTTTGACTCGAATGCGGATGGGGGTGTGGCTCGTCGATTAACTGGAAAGCTGTTAACGTGGATGAATGATAGAACGGCGCCTGTATTGGTTTTGGCGAGTGTTAATAGGTTAAACTATTTACCGCCTGAGTTGACGAGAGCCGGACGGTTTGATTATTTATATTTTGTGGATTTGCCCAATGCTGGAGAGCGGAAAGATGTATTTGTCAAGCATTTAGCTAAGTACGATTCCCGGTTTGTCGCCGGAGATGCTTATAGTTTTGAGCAGTGGATGAGTATTTTGAAACGAACCCACAAATGCTCGAATTCAGAAGTTGCCACTATTGTTTCCAAGGCAGCAACTAAGGCATATTGTGAGGGTCATCCTGGTCGGATTGATGTGGCAGATTTGTTGTCCGAGCGGTCTACAATTAACCCATTGGCGTTACGGGATGCGGAGCGGATTACGGCGATGCGTCGCAACGCGCAACGGGTATCGTTACCTGCGTCTTCGCCGGATACTTCGGTCTATGCTCAACCTCAAGTGGATGATATTTATTAGTAAACTACCTACACCTAGTCGGAGTACCGACTAGGGTGTAGGCTTTCAGTAGCCCTGCACCAAAACCTTATAAACTTGAATCCAGTATCGATAATAAAATCGATAGAAAAATCGGGTTGTGTCGGTAAACGAAAAATTACTGGCACTATCGCTTTGCTGTCAATCAATCTCCCGTAAATCATTTGACAGTACGCTCAATCGCCCCCCCAAAGCTGACAGCAACATCATAACCAATCCGCATCGTAAATAACCTGGCATTTGGTTTTTTCTGCTTGAACTTTAAGGCTGTTTCTACGCCAGTTTTATCAATGCCGTATTCGCCCGTTTCCGCATCAATCACAATCATCCTGCCAATGTTATCATCACACTCAACCTGTTGACGAATGCCATTTTCGTAAAACTGTTTAGCTCTGTGGGCAACTTCTTCTACAGTCCAAAAAATAGCCTGCATGATAATTACACCTGCTTTGTGCTTTTTAATTATTTTAGCTGAGTCGGTAGAGCGTCGGTCAAGTATTCCTAGAAACCGGGGAAAGGAGTGAGGATGACAACGCCATATCAACCGTTCACCCTGCTGGAAGTCAGTTTCTGGGAAAAAGCGATCTATCATCCATTCTAAACATCACTGCTTAACCGGCAAGCGAATCGTAAAAATCGTACCTTTACCC
>CAKZMA010000213.1 GCA_937127375.1 uncultured Coleofasciculus sp.
TTGCGCTTGTAGTTGCGCTTGTAGTTGCGCTTTAGCGCCAATATAACGTTGAGGTTAGTTCCTACGTTGACGCGCTGAGTAGGCTAAAGCCCTTACTACAAACTCTAACCTTGCACAGTTAAATTATACAACTGTTAGTTCCTACGTTGACGCGCTGATAGGCTCGCATCCCTTACTACAAACGACAAACTACAAACAGGACGACTAAACACTGGTGAATAGTCGCCCGGATAACTTTTTGGGGGGCTTTCAGGTGCGTTTAATCAGTGTTTTTTAGCCCTTCAATCATATCTTTCGCTTTTTCCAACACGTTCTTATCAGGCTGAGATTCTTCATACTTTTCCTTTTCCTCTTCGTAAAGTTTTTCTACCCCTTTTTTCGGCTCTTTCGACAGTGCTTCTGTGGCTTCTTCGTAGGCTTCTTCTTTCTCTTGCTGTGACAATCCTAATTCAGTCTTTTCTGTTTTTGGTGGAGTCGTCAAGGGTGTATCAGAGTCAGCTAACGCGGCTTGATTGCTCAGAAGTAATAAACCCCCTAGATTGATTAAAGTAATTAAACTTAAAGCCCAAAGCATTTTGCCAATCCGTCGCTGAAAATTGATTAAAAATTGTAACATTGCCATCTCCTTTGAAGTGTAAAACCGAAATAGGCTTGAAATGCTAATCATAGCGGCTAATGATAACCTTAGCTTCTGCCCATGGATAGATATACTAATTTTATAATCGCCGCCAATCCTCAAGTTAAGCAATTATTACTGGCTAGGCTTGCTTGACTCGCTAAACCCATCTTACCCATTGAATTATTACTTATTATTTATGAACGTCTATTAATCCAGCCAAGAGCATTTTTTTTAACTCCTGATTTAGCACCTTATACCCCCTGGTATTGATATGTAACGTATCGTAAATGTACTGACTTTTAACCTGCTGATCCTCTACCAAAAGTGAATAGGCATCTAAAATTAAGACATTTTTGGCTTTTAGCGAGTAGAGGTAAGCATTGACATCCTCAACTGCTTTGGCGACATCAGGTGACCAAAACGGTTGACGAATCAGGGGAACCGGACCAATGGGAAAAATGGTGGTTAAAATAACAGTCGCATCCTGTTTAACTGCACGAGCGACAATCTTGTGAATATTAGTCTTATAGTTACTGATAATGGTGGATTTTTGCTTAGGGAATAGCGGGATTGTTTTCAAATCGTTAATCCCAACTTGCACAACGATAATATCGGGATGTAAGGGTAAAATATGTTGATCAAAACGTCCCCATACCTGAGTTGACGTTTGACTGCCAATGCCACGATTAATAAAAGAAACATTGTTAATATTGTCTGGCTCAACCCACATTGCTGCTCGCGAGTCACCAAAGAAGACAACGGTTACTGGAGAATCACTCGATGAACGATCAGCTAACGCATCCCCACTAAAAGTTTGTAGTCCGAGGGGATCGAGATTGGTTTTGTTCAGTTGTAGGTAGTACGATTTGGCTTGGGAGAAGAGGAAAATATTGACAACCAGTGACACAACTAATGCGGACAGAGACAAGAATAATGCCAACCGGAATAAACGTTTTCGTTTCTGCATTTTGTAAATGTATTTGTTTCGATTATGCGTCTATAAAACGCCATAATTTTAACTCGCTGGTGAAATTTACCTCAATAGGACTTCCGACTGGATGGATAATATAGCAACCGCCATAGCGGTTAGGGCGCATCATTTGGTAGAGACGTTGCATGCAACGTCTCTACAACAGTTCGGAAAGTCCTAATCAATGTGTCTACTGCTATAATTTCAGTCTGGTTTAACGATTAAGCTTAATTTAAATTAACAAATCAAGCTTAAGTGAGTGGGATTAAAATTAAGTGTATGACAGCTCATCAGAGGGTTGGATTGACTCGAAAGTCGTCAGAATCTCTTTAGGAATTCCCCGTGGGCGCATCGTAACCCCATCCACCCACACCCAGATTGCTTCGGCAATGACTAAGGGTTGCACTTCTCCCAATCGATGAATTTCATAGTGTCTAATTGCCCGGGTTCCTTTCATCTGCTGTAGCCAAGTGGTGATTTCTAGGGTATCATCTGCCATTGCTGGACGCAGGTAGTCAATCGCAATCCGACGCATGACAAACACACCTCCTAGATTTCGGCATTGTGCCAAGGAGTAACCCAGGAGTTGGGCGTGTTCCACGGCGGCTTGTTCAAGATAATTCTGGTAAACACCATTGTTGACATGTCCGAGGACATCAATTTCATAATGCCGCACCCGCAATTGCCTGGTATAGATTTGCATGGGCTTTCACTGTCGTCGAGGATTCTCAGGGTTGAGTATACGCGCTTTTGCGAGTCCCTAGCTAAGTTAGCATACTGAAAACTCTGGCACAGCCACGTCTATGACTGTCTTGATTTAGCCCAGATAGCGCCACCGAGTATTTCAATAGCGTGCTTGATCGTTTATTATAGAAATTAAGCTGTTCTATTTTTTCTCACCTTGCCATTAACCTGGAGGAATCATTAATAAACGAATTCTGAAGTGGGTAGCGGCAAAATAGCTGAATGTCTAGAACACGACTAATCGTTTTCAGTCAGATTAGGCACAATCAAGAGACGGCTTGCCACTCTCGATTTTTGTTGCTGCATTGAGTGGTAAATTCCTCTAGGAAAACTACAAACTATTTGACTTTTTTGCCATTTAATGCTGATGTTAGAATTTATTGAGTTCCTAATCAATACGTAAATTTTTTTTAATTTTTTTTGCAGTTTAGCCCGACAAATCAGGAAAAACTACGCAGAGCTTTGCAGTCTAGTTGTGGGTAGATAAGCTAGTTAAGTGTTCAACTCTATGCATGGCAGATATAACCGACCCGCTTTTGCAACAGGGATGTTTCTAAAGTCAGAAAAAATCGTAACTTTGACTCTGGGATATGGGGAGGAAAACTGTCACTGCATTACCTTAGTACCGCACGATCTTGGACGTCAAACGTCAAAAACATTTTGCCATGACTCAGTTCACTGATTTGAATAGTCGGTTTTTCTGGCGTCCGCGTGTAAGCTGTCACGCATTTAAATTGGGAATGGGTAGCGAGCAAGATGCTCGCACTACAAGGATTTCGCAATTCTTGACATTATGGTTTAAATGCCGAACAGCTTACTACCCTGAATCCTTATGTTCAGTCCCTTTATCGTTATCGCTGACTGAAATAAGCCCAAGTTTCTCCACTCGGTAGAGTTTGTTTGTATGTTTCCCTTTTTCAATCGACTGTTAATCGATGGGTTGATTCATTGGTGTAATTTAGCTGGCTGGCTTTTGGATTCCAGCCCAATTCGCCCAGTGCTAATGTATGGCGGTGTCTTCGCTGTCATCGGGTTACTGGCTATAGGTTTAGTTGGCTTAAGACAAACTCAACGAAAAAGAAATGCTACCGCTTTTGCCAATTCGCCAGAACACTTGAGTCAAACAATACCAACCGACTTCGCCCCATTGTTTCAAGCGATTCCTCAGGCGGTAGTTGTTACGGATACAGACGGTTTTATCGTTAAGGTTAACTCAGCTTTTAATCAGCTTTTTGGGTATCAACCAGAAGCCTTAGTGGGACAACCCTTATCGCAGTTGTATGCGAATCCTGAAGAGTTTGATCCACAGACGATGAATCCGGATTCGGCGGATTTCAATCAGTCCAAACTGATAAACTATCAACGCCAAACGGGGGATAGTTTTAGCAGCGAAACCCTCAATAGTGTCGTTAACGATAGCGAAGGAAACGTTGTGGGAATTCTCTGGCTGATTCGTGATATTAGCGATCGCCAGCCGACTGAGGTGCGCTTACAACTGTTGGAACGGGCGATCGCAGCCAGTAGTAATGGTATCCTGATTACTGATCCAAATGTACCCGATAATCCGATTATTTTCGTCAATCCCGGCTTTGAGCGAATTACCGGTTATTCAGCTCAAGAGGTTTTGGGAAAAAACTGTCGCTTCTTACAAGGAGATAATCATCAACAACCTGGCTTAGATAAACTAAAAGCGGCACTGCAAAACGAACAAGACTGTCACATTGTCTTACAAAACCATCGCCAAGACGGTACACGCTTCTGGAATGAATTGTCCATTTCCCCCATCCGCGATCGCCATGGCAAACTCACCCACTATATTGGCATTCAAACTGATATTAGTGAACGTCGCCAAGCCGAACAAGAACGCGATCGCATCTTTGACCTGTCCGTTGATATGCTTTGTATTGCGGGGTTTGATGGCTATTTTAGACGCCTGAATCCCGCTTGGGAAAAAACCTTGGGGTGGAGTGAAGCTGAACTCTTAGCCCAACCCTATCTGGAATTGGTTCATCCCGATGATCGCGCCGCGACTCTGGCGGAAGCTGAACGACTGACAACGGGGAAAGATTCCATCGCCTTTGAAAATCGCTATCGCTGTTCCGACGGTTCCTATCGTTGGCTGTTGTGGAATGCGAAAGCCTTAGTTGAAGAAGGATTAATTTATTGTGTTGCTCATGACGTAACTCAACGCAAGCAAGCCGAAGCCGCCTTACGGGAGAGTGAAGCCCGCTTCCGGGCGATGGCAGATAGTGCGCCTGTACTGTTGTGGGTGGCTGGAACCGATGGACGTTGTACGTTTTTCAACCGCTCCTGGTTGAACTTTACTGGACGCCGTTTAGAGGATGAACTGGGCGAGGGATGGCTAGAGGCGGTACATCCAGCAGACAAGGAGAATTGCCGACAAACCTATACTCATGCCTTTAACCTTCGCCAAGCCTTTCGCCTGGAATACCGACTGCGACGCGCTGATGGGGAATACCGTTGGCTCTTAGATACAGGTGTACCTCGGTTTGGCACGGATGGTAGTTTTCTCGGTTATATCGGTTCTTGTATCGATATCACAGATGTAAAAGAAAGTCAAGCCGCCCTCGAATATTCCCAATCCCTGCTATCGGGGGTCTTAAATAGTTCCTTAGATGGGGTGATGGCATTTGAAGCGGTTCGCGATCGCCAAGGGACGATTATTGATTTTAAATGGCTGCTGATTAATCCTGCTGCTGAACGCATGGTGGGACGAACGAGTGAGGAACTGATGGGTCAGCAGTTACTCATGGAAATGCCGGGAAATCGCCAGGAAGGGCTGTTTGATTTCTATGTTCAGGTAACCGAAACGGGGATTCCGCTTGAGCGAGAATTTCATTACCACCACGAAGGAATTCAGGCTTGGTTTCAAATCGCCGCCGTCAAATTAGGGGACGGGTTTGCCGTTACCTTTGGTAATATCACCCATCGCAAACAAGCCGAGGAAGAACTATATCAGAAAAACTCAGAACTGCAAGCGATTTTTAACGCCCTTCCCGATTTGTATTTTCGCTTGAGCCAAGATGGAAGCATTCTCGACTATAAAGCCCCAAATTTGGGTGAATTATACGTCGAGCCAGAACAGTTTCTGGGAGAACCTGTATACAATGTTCTCCCTGCTGATGTGAGTGATAAAATTCAGGGGGCGATCGCGCAGGTAATTCAGAGCCAATCCCCAGTTAGTCTGGACTATTCCTTATCCTTAGAGACAGGGGAGCAAAATTATGAAGCCCGACTCGTGCCATTTTTGGACAATCAGATTATTGGGATTATCCGTAATATTACCGAGCGCAAACAGATTGAACAACAACAGCGCCAAGACGAAGCCGCGATTCGGGCTTTATATCGAGTGGCTGCTGCACCCAAACTCACGTTTGAGCAACGCCTACAAGGACTCTTAGCCTTGGGGCGGCGTCATTTTGGTCACGATGTCGGTATTGTGTCTCAGATTGAACAAGGGCGCTGTCTGGTGATTGCAGCTCAAGTTCCGCCTAAATCACCTCGACAGGTGCAGGCGGGAGATACCTTTGAATTAGGACAGACAATTTGCAGCGAAACGATTCACGCCAAGGAACCGATCGCGTTCGAGTCGGCTGAAGATACAGAATGGGCAAATCATCAAGCCTGTCTCACGTTTGGGATTAAATCCTATCTGGGTACGAGTGTCAAGGTAGCGGGAAACGTGTATGGGGCGCTGTGCTTTTTAAGTCTCCATCAACGTCCCACCCTCACCGCCAAAAATCGCTCGGCGTCTCCTCAACTGCTCAAACTCATGGCACAGTGGGTGGGTCATGAGATCGAACGTCAACAAGCCAGAACCTTATTAGAGCGGCAATTGCAACGGATGTTGCTGCTCAAACAAATTACCCAAGAAATTCGCCAAAGCTTAGACAGTAAGCATATTTTTCAGACGGCGGCGACGCAAGTGGGTCAGGTTTTCGGTGTAAATCGTTGTCTGATTCATACCTATTTGGCAAAGCCTTGTCCGCAAATTCCCTTGGTGGCTGAGTATCTAGAACCCGGTTACGAGTCAACCCGAGAGCAAACGATTCCAGTTTTAGGCAATCCTCACGCCCAAGCGGTGCTGGCGCAAGACCAAGCCGTGAGTTCCGAGAATGTTTATACTGATCCACAACTAGAGGGGGGGAATCAGCTTTGCCGTCAGATTGGTCTTAAATCCATGCTTTCGGTGCGTACTTCGTATCAGGAGCAGACCAATGGTATTATTTGCCTGCATCAATGCGATCGCTTCCGTCAGTGGAGTAATGATGAAATTGAACTGTTAGAAGCGGTGGCGGCGCAAGTTGGGATTGCTTTAGCTCAAGCTCAACTCTTAGAACAGGAAAAGCAACGGCGGGAAGAACTGACACTCAAGAACCTCGCCCTACATAAAGCGAAACGGGAAGCCGAAGTCGCTAATCGGGCAAAAAGTGAGTTTCTGGCAATGATGAGCCATGAAATCCGCACGCCGATGAATGCGGTGATTGGTATGGCTGGGTTGTTGTTGGATACGGAATTGACGCCGCAACAGCAAGACTTTGCCAATACGATTAGTAGTAGTGGTGAAGCGTTACTGACGATTATTAATGATATTCTGGACTTCTCGAAAATAGAATCCGGCAAATTGGAGTTAGAGGAACACCCCTTTGATGTGCATGTTTGTATTGAGGAAGCGTTAGATTTAGTTGCCTCTCAAACGGCGGCGAAGGGATTGGAACTCGCTTATTTAATTGAACCCCAAACACCGACCAATGTGGTGGGTGATATTACCCGCCTGCGACAGATTCTGGTGAATTTGCTGAGTAATGCGGTGAAGTTTACTGAACAGGGGGAAGTGGTGGTATCGGTGATGAGTCGAGCGTTGTCTGGGGAAGTATCCGGTGTAGGGGCGGGTTTGACCGATAACATTTTGCCACAAACCGATAAGTTGACTAAACCCGCCCTTGGGGAAGCCCCTAGACAGGAGATTAAAGCGTATCCAAGTCGGATTGACAACCAAGAAACCTACGAACTGCAATTTACGGTCAGAGATACGGGAATTGGGATTCCGCGCGATCGCATGAATCGGTTGTTTAAACCGTTCTCTCAGGTGGATGCGTCGATGACGCGCAATTATGGTGGGACAGGATTGGGTTTAGCGATTAGTAAGCGCTTGAGTGAACGGATGGGCGGGCGCTTGTGGGCGGAAAGTGAGGTGGGGAAAGGTTCGACGTTTTATTTCACGATTGTAGTGAAATCAGACCCCAATTCGGTCATGGCGGAGTTGGATGCACCCCAACCGGAGTTACGGGGAAAACGGTTACTGGTAGTGGATGATAATGCGACGAATCGGCAGATTATCACCCTACAGGCGCAGTCGTGGGGAATGGAGGTGACAACAGCCGCATCAGGAGAGCAAGCGCTGAATTGGTTAGCCGATTCGGAACCTTTTGATCTGGCGGTTTTGGATTGGCAAATGCCAGAAATGGATGGTTTGACCTTAGCGTTACAAATCCAGGTGTTACCGAATAATGAACAACTCCCCTTGGTCATGCTCAGTTCTGTGGGTCGGCAAACCCCATATCAACCCGATGATATGCCCAAGTTTGCGGCATTTCTGACCAAGCCGATTAAGCAATCCCAGCTTTATAATATTTTTGTGGCAATTTTAGGACGTAGGCGGATTTCGGTGCGTCCGGGCGATCGCTCATCGGGACGGCTTGAGGCTGAGTTTGCCCAGAGGTTACCGTTAAGCATTCTGCTAGTTGAAGATGTGGCGGTCAATCAAAAGGTGGCTCGCCAGATGTTGCAACGCTTAGGATATCGCGCAGATGTGGCGAACAATGGACAAGAGGCGCTGGAATCCCTGCGTCGTAAGTCCTATCAGATTGTTTTCATGGATGTGCAGATGCCAGAAATGGACGGATTGGAGGCAACTCGCCGCATCCGGGCTGAATGGTCGTCAGCTTGCCAACCCTGGATTATTGCCATGACGGCTCATGCGATGCAGGGCGATCGAGAACAATGTTTGCAAGTAGGCATGAATGACTATATCAGTAAACCGATTCGACCGGAAGCCCTGGTTCAAGCCTTAACCACTTATGCTCAAGTGCTGGATCAAGAAGGCAGAGATAGCATAACGGATTATTCAGAGGACGTATCTGTGCCAGAAATAACCTCAGACTCCAGTGTCACCCCTGCTTTGGATCGGCAAGTGCTGCAAGATTTAAGAGAAATTGCCGGAGACGATTATGAGGGGTTAATCGCGGAAGTGATTGACAGTTATCTGGAAGACTCCCCACCTAGGGTACAAGCGATTCGGAATGCGATCGCTCATGATGATGCTAATGCTTTGCATCAATCCGCCCATGCTTTGAAATCATCGAGTCTAACGATTGGAGCAACGGGTTTGGCGCAACTGTGTGCTGAGTTAGAAGCTTTGGGTCGCACGGGAAACCTAGAGCCAGCTTCTACCCTGATTTCCCGCTTTGATGCAGAGTATGAGCGAGTTGTCACTGCGTTGCAACAAGAGCATCCGAGGAAATGATGATGAATCAGCCTGACTTTCAGCGTGACTCACCCCTGATTTTGATTGTGGATGATGAAAAGACCCTACGCCTGGTGCTGCGTCGGGCGATGGAACAGGAGGGATATCGGGTGTCAGAAGTGGGGGATGGGCATCAATGTCTGGCGTTTTGCACCGAACAGTTACCCGATATTATTTTGTTGGATGCGATGATGCCTGTGATGGATGGGTTTACCTGTTGCGCTCAGTTACAGGAAATGTTTGGTCAGGACTGTCCCCCCATCCTGATGATTACCGGACTTAATAATCAGGAATCCGTAGACCGAGCGTTTGAGGCAGGCGCTACGGATTATATCACGAAACCGATTCATTGGGCGGTGCTGCGGCAACGGGTGCGGCGGTTACTACATACCCATTGGGTGATGGCGGAGTTACACCGCAAAATTGAGCAAGAACGGGTGTTGAAGGCGAAGTTAGAGGAAATGAATCAGGAGTTGCAGCGGTTGGTTGATTTGGATGGGTTGACCCAGATTGCCAATCGTCGAGCTTTTGATCAGGCGTTGCAGCAGGAGTGGAAACGATTGGCGCGGGAACAATCACCTC
>CAKZMA010000214.1 GCA_937127375.1 uncultured Coleofasciculus sp.
GCATAGGCTATCTCTTGGCTGTAGACTGGATACTCTCCAATTTTATCTGTATAATGAATTTTTTGACCTTGGTTCAAAAAAATTAAGGATTATGTACCGCCTCACGTCGGGGAATCAGCGTCCATCAGACTTCTAATGGTAACGTTCAAGCCTTTGAATGGCTTGAATCCTGATACTCTCAAGGTTGCTCTATCACAGGTCATTAAATGAAAGAGCTAATTTTACATCCCCTGATTTTCACTTTACTCTTTTTAGCAGGGTCAGTCTATTTTGTTATCGCGTTTCAACTGATTAATTCCAATAGTCGATGGTCTAAGCTATTTGAACAAGCCTGTGCCACTGTATTTCTCATGATTATTGGAGGCATCACCATCGGACTGATGAATAAGTTCCATCCTCGGGTTTTATCTCTGAGAACTACGACATTGCCCACTCTGAGTCTGACCTTGGCGACTTATGGTGCTTGTCTTCTTTTATTAGCGCCTCGGTTAAATAAAACTTTAAAAGATACCGTTTATGTCTTATCATCTTTCCTGAAAAAAAATTTATTTTTTTGCGCCTATATCCTGATCATGCTTTTGTCTTTTGCCTTTTCTAATATTCCGGCATCTACATTTAAAGCAAGTATCGTTCATATTGGAGTTACCCTGGCACTCATCTATATAGGTAAACAATATAATTGGAAAGAATTATTAACACTATTAACTTGGTATCATGGCATTGCCGTTATTCTTTTCTTAGTATTTGGTCAGCACCATTTGGGGCATAAAAATTATGCTGGTCCAACCATGGCTATTGGTGCAATTATACTTTATTTATGGTCGATCAATGCATCTAAAAACTATAAGTTAATATTCATAAGTTTAGCCACATTAGCCGTTGTTTTTGTGCAACAAGCTGGGAGTGGAATGGGTAAAGCCTTGCTGTTTATATTGATATGTCTTTTAGGCTTTCTCCGATTCATTAAACGTTTACCACCGAGAACGGCTTTTGCCTGCATGGGTGTATTTCTAGCTCTTGCTGTATCTTTATTGATTTTGATTACAGAAAATGCCGAGTATATTATCGTGGAGAAGTTGGGTAAGGATATGACCTTAACCGGTCGCACCTACATTTGGGCACAAGTCGTCGATGCTATTAACAAGTATCCTTTGCTTGGCTATGGAGATGGAGGGTTTTGGCAGGAGTGGCGAGGACCTGATGACCCTTCATTTAACATCAGAACTCCTAGTGGTTTTAAAGCCATGCATGCTCACAATGGTTTTTTAGACATGGGCTTAGATTTTGGCTGGTTTGGATTAATCTTATTTAGCCTGTCATTGTTAGTTAATATTTATTATGGAGTGCTGCATCTAATTCGCACTCAAGATGCTACAGCCGGATTGCCTCTAATAATTTTTACTTGGTTAATGATCACAAATTTTACGGAAACCACTCTAGTTTCCATTTCTAGTGGTTGGGCGTTTTATGTTTTGATGACAGCAAGATTGACTATGGACACAGCAGAAGATATCAGCGATAATGCCCCTATCCAGCACAGTTTAGCATTTGAGTCAACGTCTTCGTCCCCCCCGATAAGCCCGGAGGATAAGAATCACTATACTGATTGAACCAAGTCATCTTTGTCCGCAACAAGCAATCCTCAATCACTAGAGTTTAATCAGGAATGCCATTCTAATGCTAGAAAAAATCGCTTCACTCACTCAAAAGCTTAGTCCAGGTTTACGCCAAGTCCTCAGCAATATCGGGTGGCTGGTTTTTAGTAAATTTCTACAACTTGGACTGAGCTTAGTGGTTGGAGTATGGGTAACTCGTTATCTCGGACCAACCCAGTTTGGCATGCTCACTTACGCCATAACTTTTGTGAGCATGTTTAGATTTGCTAACCTACAAGCGTTGCAGACTATTGTCGTGCGTGATATTGCTCGCACTCCCACTAGTAAAAATGAAACCCTAGGTACAACATTTGCCCTTCAATTAACTGGTGGTTTAGTTACCCTAGTGACAGCCGTAGGAATAATTTATTGGCTACAGCCCAATGAACCTTTAACTCACTGGCTAGTGGGAATCATTGCCGCCGGAACCCTTTTTAATGCATTTAATACAATTGATTTTTGGTTCCAATCCCAAGTCCAATCAAAATATACGGTTGTTGCCAGGAATTCTGCCTATGTATTTGTGGCGGCGATTAGAATTGGACTGATTCAGCTACAAGCCCCTCTGATTGCATTTGCTTGGGCGAGATTTGCTGAGATGGTGTTGGGTTCAATCGGGATAGTCATTGCTTATCAAAAACAGGGGAATCACATTCAGGCATGGCGAGTAAGCTGGCAAAGAGTTAAAGAATTACTACAGGAGGGGTGGTTGCTAGTTGCGGCGGGAATCGCTATTTATATTTATGTTGATATTGATAAATTTATGCTAGGTTCAATGTTACCGGATAAGTCTGAATTGGGATTTTACGCAGCGGCTGTTAAGATATCGGGAATCCTAGATTTATTTCCCATGACATTAGCGTCATCCATTTTGCCCAAACTGACGGCACTCAAAGAGAAAAATCATCAGGATTATCTCGATAAACTTCAGGTTTACTTTGACATATCAACGTTGATATGGCTAGCTTGTGCTATTCCGGTTTCACTCTTGTCTCATTATATCGTTCAGATTATCTATGGCTCAGATTTTACAGCAGCTAGCACTCTGTTGTCCGTCTATGTCTGGTCTCAATTTAATGGTTGTTTTGGCGTAGCAAGAAGTACTATCCTAACTATAGAAAGGAAGTTAAAATTTAATTTAGTTTTGACTGTCGTAGGTGCGATAGTTAATTTAATTCTTAACTATTTACTGATCCCAACTTATGGAGCAATGGGAGCAACAATTGCGACAATTATCACTTATTTAATTGTGATAATTTTAATAAACTTTTTGATTAAAGAGTTGAGATTTATTGGCACTCT
>CAKZMA010000215.1 GCA_937127375.1 uncultured Coleofasciculus sp.
GCGGGGCGACGGGTGAAGCAGCTTTGATGGATGGTTTGATTGATCCAGGTAAAGACTGGCGTGATTTGGAACTGGGACAGGAGATAATTGATTATGCTCTACCTGAACCAGTGGAGGTAGATTTTGAGTTCCCAGAATCGGATCAGCCTTTAATCGGTGTGATTGATACGGGCTTTAGCGAGGATAATCCTGATATCGACTATAACCGAGTTATTTTAGGAGGCGATCGCATCGAGGGTGATGATAATCCCTTACTGCCAACTCCTCAAGTTAGTGAGTCGCCAACTGACAACTCAATACCCACTGTTGAGAGTGATAATAACCCGTCGTTGCCATTCACTCCAGCCGATGAGTCTGTAACCAATGACTCAGTATCCACTGTTGAGAGTGGCGATAACGTGTTACAGTCATCGGGTCAAATTAATCAATCTACAACCAATGATTTAGGGTCATCCACTCAAGGCGATGAACATGGGACTCATGTTTTAGGCATTATTGGGGCGACTCAGGATAATGACATTGGCATTGATGGTGTGAATGATGATGCGCCTCTGTGGGTAGGACGTGCGGTTGGTTCTGGAGAATGGGCGGAATCGCTGGTTGAATTTGTCGATACGGCGAAGGAATCGAGTCAACCGAATGCAGTCGTTAACCTAAGTTTGGATTTAACCCAAGTTAACCCCGATGGCAGTGTAACCACCCGCTATGAGTTTACTCCCCAAGAACGGGCAGCGATTGAATATGCTCGTCAACATGATGTATTAATTGTGGTGGCTGCGGGTAATGATGGCGGAGTAATGTCAGCTTTAGGTCAAGCCAGCCAAGAGTTTGATAATATTATCACCGTTGGATCATCGAATGGGTTAGACCGGGCGGATTATTCCAGCTATGGTAATGGTTTAGATATTATGGCTCCCGGTGGTACAGCAGAATATCCGGTACTGTCTACAACGGGTGATAATGTTGGCTCAATGGCTGGAACTTCGGTAGCAGCAGCAAAGGTAACGGGGTCAGCTTCTCAGGTTTGGGCGGCAAATCCCCAGTTGCATTATCGCCAAGTTATTGAGATTCTCAAAGCTAGCGCCACCGATATAAACACACCGGGTTGGGATACGGAAACGGGGGCTGGACTCCTGAATATGGCAGCAGCCGTGGGTCTGGCAAGAACAACAACCCCGATGGATTATGAAGTGCCAGCCACTTTAATTCCGGAAACCTGGAGTGGTGAGGGTCAAGTAACCCCCAGTGAACGAGCAGCTAATGCTCCTTTTTGGCCTAATGTTCAGCCAGCAAGCTTTTCAGCTTGGGTGATGTCAACTATTGGCGCGAATGTCCGCTCCGGTCCTGGAACTAACTATTCCAGAGTAGGTGGATACCCCTACCAAGCAACTATTCAGTTTGATGGCTGGACTTATGGGGAAAGGATTAATGATATTCAGCTAGGTACACCAGATGAGCGGTGGTATCGGATAGCTGGCACAAACAATTGGATAGCTAGTGCAATTGTATTTGGTAATGCATCAGGCTCAACCCCACTACCACCTGCTCAACCGCAGCCGCAGCCTCAACCCCAACCAACTCCTCATGTTCCGATTAACTCCGGTTCAGCTAACTACCGAGATGGGCGACGGAATCCCTTTGCCTACAGATGGCAGGGGCAATGTACCTGGTATACCTATGGTCGGATGTTAGAGACAGGATTACTACCTGCTGGTACGAAGCAAAATGGTTGGTTCTTGGGTCATGCTGAATCCTGGCGACGAGATGCTATCAGGGCGGGTCTGCCCGTTACGTCCACGCCTACTCGCGGAGCGCGTGGAATGGTAGTTTGGCCTCCTTATACTCAAGGAACCCGACAGTGGGGACACGTTGCCTTTTTAGAAGAAGTCTATCCTGATGGTCGTATCCGCATTTCAGAATCCAACTGGGCAGGCAAGGGTATTAGTGAAAGAACGCTGACACCAGCGCAATACAGTGGTTTGTCTTTTGTCCGTCTAGAAAATGCTACACCAAAACCGCAGTTCTCTTCACCACCAGCTACGCCGGGACAACAACGAGAGTACAGAGTCCGTCCTGGTGATACCCTTTGGGCAATCGCTCAACGCGAACTCGGCGATGGGAACCGTTGGCGGGAAATTCAGAAACCAGGAGGCGGTACGTTTACTGATGCCGAAGCTCGGCGGTTACAGGTAGGTCAATCAGTTTATCTGCCTGTAAGTTATCAATCTGGTACGGGTAACTCTGTAACATCGCCTCCGTCTTCTACACCGAGTACCAATGGAAAAATCCATTGGGTGAATTTCAGTGGTACGGTGGGACCAAAGATTGGGGTAAATCTCCGCAACAGTCCCCAGTTTAGCGATCGCAGTTCTCGTAATGAGCCAAATGGCAAGCGGTTAGAGTTTGATGCTTGGACTTACGGCGAGACTGGCACTGATATGTGGTTGGGAACCCCTGATAATCGTTGGTTCAAGGTCAAAGGTACAAACTTGTGGGTTCCTAGTTGCTGGATTTATGGCAATCCGCCGAGTTCTGGTGGTGGAAATTCAGGTGGCGATAGTAACCCGCAACCAAACCCACAGCCTCCAGCAAAAGATTACATTTTCATTCCTATTGAACGTGATAATCGGATCGAAGATTATCAAGGAAAAGCAGATAAGGGGTATGAGGATCGAAAACCTAATATTATAGATCATTCGACAAAACTGACATTAGGAGGTATTAAAAACACTTGGTCTTTGATGGGTTTTGATGATGCATCCGAGCTATTGCGTCATTATTTAGACAACACAGGAAATCCCAAGGAAATAAATTTAATTGAGGCAGAACAAGAAAGCTCTAGCATACGAAGTGCATTACAAGAGGGGTATAAAATAATCGAAACTGAGGCAAGAAAAGCCGTAAAAAATGGCTATAAAAAAGGGGGGATAGTCATAGGAACCAAAGGATACGAGGTATTTCCTTATGATCCTAATTGGAAATTGGCATTAGGTCACTTTGATCTCGCCCATGGTGCTACATTTGAAGTTGTTCCAAACAGTGGAAAAATCTCAATTAATGTGGGTTCCCAATTGAAAGATACTTACGATTTTTCTCCAAAAGATAATATAGGTGGTGTGAGTCCCTATAGATTGCATGAGTCGGGACTTGCTCATAATTTTGTGGTTTTTGGAGAATTGCAAAAACATTACACAATTCCGTTAAGTCCGATATCTCTCATCCCATAACGGAAAGCACATAACCGCTCAAAAAACACCGTTTTACACCGCCAATTGAATAAAGGGCGACCCAATCAAATTAAGCGGACACCGTTGTTAATTAATGCAAGCGGGTCGCCCCTACAGCAGCATCAAAGGTGACAGTCTCCCAGCGTGCGATCGCGTTTTGGGATGGGGTTCGATTGCGATCGCGCCTTTCCACAACCCCGATACACTATGTTACGATAAATAGAAGCTATTTGACACCAAAATACGATCACATTTTCTAGGGTTTCAGTTACTAATTTCAATAAAATTCAATCTGTTATCAGAGAAAGCAGTTAACCATGAATCTAAAAATCCTGTTAAAACCGCTAGTCATCTTACCCTGTTTAGCCTTAGTTATCTCACCTGTTTTTGCACAAGTAAGATTACGAGGTTTTTCATCTTCAGTGCGATATCCAACAGATAAAGAACTTCAACAACTGAGTCGAGAATTTTCTCGACATTTGCAAGATCTCCTTTCCGGAGACTTTAGAATATATCTAGACGATTCCCGAACGCCAGAAGAAAAGCAAAAAAGAGACCGTTTTGTTAGTACCTGGTCGAAAGCTAACCCAGAAGTAGCACCTTTTCTGGGAAGTTGGGTTGGATATGAACAAGGTTTAGCGATTTATCCATCAATTGTACCCGATCGCGTTTGCTTAATTGAAGGTGATGAAGAAGGATTTGTCCGATTTGCAATTGGCTCGGTTTCTAGTGGCAAAATTTACACCAATGATAATGAAATTGTTTTTATGAACAATGGTTACTTAGGAATAGCATGGACAAAGGACAGTCAGGCTTCGCTTAGAGGAGACATGCCTTTGAACAACCCTAGACCTCTAGAACCTCTTAATTCACAAATGTTGAATCGGCTATCTGAAGATTCGTCGGAGGTTAAAATTTTAGCAAATCGAACGATGCAAGCCTTTCGCGAAGCGGGTTGTACCGCCAATCTACCCTAACCCTCTCTTCCCTTTAATACGCTTTATGTAAGTAAACAATATGAACCTTTGCAATCGCCTGACGACGCTAACCCTAACATCTATTTCCCTAGTTGTTGGCTTCCTTCCACTTTCCTCAACACCTGCTCAAGCTCAAGATGATGTTTATATTGACAGGGATTGTCGCCATGTCCCAAATTCGGTCATCCAAAAGTTATCTGATCCCCCTTGGTTTCATTATCAGAACATTTTCTATAGTCGTAAATTTACGGCGAACGGTAAACCTTACTGGTTGTATGTAGCCAGGTATACAGACGGAGCGGCTATGTTTTGCGTCTCTCAACCCGATTTTAAACAAGCCCGACTGATAAGCACTAGCGAAATTAGTGGTCAATTTATTGAAAAGGTCGAGCAAAATTCAAATCAAAGTTCTATGTTTATTGTCCGAGTTATACAAGGACAAAACACGGGAGCGCCATTTGTTGACTATCGATTGGATTTAAGTAATCCTGATCGCCCTGTTATTACGTTTGTACGTGGGGGGTGTTGTGTCGATTTTGATTAATGCCTTTCTCAAAAACCGGACAACTCCTGAATCCGTTCACCCGAAATATTGGTCTCAGTTGCGGTTACTCAGCGTATGTGCCACGAGTAGCGATCGCCTAAAACACACCTCCATTTTGAGACTGGGCGGGTTTGGTTGGAAC
>CAKZMA010000216.1 GCA_937127375.1 uncultured Coleofasciculus sp.
GGCGAGGGCGTGAGTGGGTGATATAAAGTTGCAGTCTAATGTAGAACTTTCTTTTTCCCCCAATTTCCCCATCTCTTTAAGTTGACATGCATGGGAGGGGTCTTTTCCCTAGTGAGTTAACCAACCGGATCATTTTCTGGTATCCAAGTTAGCCAGATTCGGCTTCAAGAACGTGCCATTCGGGTTAGGTTATTATTAATTTATATTAGAGTTAAAATTATGATACTGGGAGTCACTGAACTGGGGGGTCAGACCCCTCCCTAACTCTCCCTGGCAGGGGATGATTTGGTAGCTTGTGCTACAATTACTGGGAAATTATCCCATCAATTTTAATGATTGAATGGGTATTCTAGCATCGGGACATTCACTCGTATAGCGGTTTGGACTTGCTCCGTAATAATACGGTGTGAAAAACTGGGTCAGATTCTGTAAACTGAAGTGATCAGCTATCAAGTGATACTGAGCATCTTAACTCAATTGTGAGTTAGGTATAGTGTTAAGGTGATAACCAACAGCGATCCGGCTATTGCGATCGCGTACTCTCTAGGCAAAACTCCCAAGTTAGCGGGAGATGTGGGGAAAGGACGGAATATCTAGGATTTCTGGTCACATTTCCCCACTCAGTCATGTCCTAGATATGAATCGCGCTATGCGATTCGTCTGAGGCGTGTCATGATTAAAGGGACAACTTCACACACTGACTCTTAGGAGTACAGTGTAGGCTTCTAGAAATAGTAAGCCCAATAAACTAACTATCAAAGTTTGATTTTTAGGGGTGCATCAATTGATTCATAAATCTTTGTCAGGCGTAAATCTTGCTCCAAATGTTGTTACGGTATCACTGCGATCGCCATCTCATAGTGTACCGATTCAACAATGGCATTTTACTGATCAACCGATTATTAAAATAGGGCGCTGTGCAGATAACCATATTGTGCTGCGAAGTTCGGTTGTCTCGCGTTACCATCTGGAATTGCGGTGTATGGGGAATCAATGGAAATTGATTAATTTTGGTAACAATGGGACGTATAAGGACGGTCAACCGATTACAGAATTAGAGATTCAAAAAGAAACGCTAATTCGCCTTGCTCTGTCGGGTCCTCAATTACAAATTAGTCTGAGTGCAACTATACCAGAACCTTTGTTAAAGCTGCTGCGCCATCACGATTCGGGGACGGGAAATCACCCTCTTCCGGGACGATTAGGCACCATGTTAAGCGGAAGTTAATATCTGTAAGGGTAGGGAGTTGGGGGAGCTGAGGGAGCCGCAGTTAATGCTACTCAAATGGTCGCTAAGGGCTGAAGGGGTGAAAAACAGCTTAAAGCATTTAACTGGCTTGGTCTTGGTCTGAATAGAGCCATGCTTGGAAATTGACAAAGACCTCTCGAATTTGCCCAGGGTCTCCGAGTTCAGAGATAGCGTCGTCAATGCTGTGATACTTCAGTTCTAAGAGTTTGGGTAACTTATCCTGGTTGAGTTCCCCTACCCCCTCACGGATGTACTGGTCTAACAGTGCTTGGCGAGTATCCGGGCGACTTTGCCTTTTTTAGCGATCGCTTCCGGGTCAATCCGGACTAACGCATCGGCTGGGAAGGCGGAAAAGTCGATAAAAGCTTGGTTGGCGAGGATGTTGCGGTCTGCGAGAAAGAGAATGCGAGGACGGCGGGTGGGTTGGCGGGTTTCGGCTTCATTCATTGGGGTTCATCCTCCGCAGATGTTGGGGGAGCCGCAGCAAATCGCCTGCGAGCATCGGTAATCGCTTGTTGCAGTTTGGTTTGTAGCACGGCTTTAGGCGGTAGGACAGTCAGATATTCCGCGACATGAATCCCGCTTTTATCGAGTTCCAGCAGTTCGATTTGTTCCTGCTTTTTGCCAGCACAAAGAATGATACCGAGGGGTGGGTTTTCATCGGGTTCTTGTTCGTATTTGGCAAGCCAGCGTAGGTACAGTTCCATCTGTCCTTTGTATTCGGCTTTGAAGCTACCCAGTTTCAAATCAATAGCGATGAGGCGTTTAAGTTTACGGTTATAAAAAAGCAGATCAAGATAGAAGTCATCATCATCAATCTGTAGCTTCTTCTGACGAGCAACAAAAGTAAATCCGGCACCGAGTTCGATATAAAAGTCTCGTTTGAGGGGGTCTTCAATGCTGCCCATTATCCGCAGGTGCGACCAACTCAATTCCGAACACAGTGTGTTCACTTTTTCCAAGTCGGGGAAAGTTTCGACAAAATGAACGCAATGCCACAGTTGTCGTTTGCTCCAGCCTTTACCGTAGGTTTGGGTCAGTTGTTGGGCGAGGGTGCTGATAATTTGTTTGCCGTAGGTAGCGCGATCGCGTTTGAGAATCTGCGTATAGATGCGGTGTCCGATATGCCAGTAGAGGAGGGTAAGTTCGGCATTAACAGTGCCAGCGACGCGCTGTTTTGCTGCATCGATTAAGGCTTTGACTTCGGCGAACAGTTCCTCGGTTGTGACTGGCTCGATTTCACTCACGCAGCAGCCTCCTTAATGTTATATCCATCACTTTTTTACCTCGCCCAACTTGGGACTCCAAAACGTCCCCCTTTTCGTCCAAAAATAAGCCACATTTTTACATTTCCCCTGACGAGACTTGGGATTGGCGCAACGTAGCATCTTCTTCGCTTGACCCTCTTTCTCATATTCATATAACTCCAACGGCTTGCCACACTTGGGACAAATATATTCCGTTAAGTTAGCTGGTTTGGCGGGTTTGGCTGATTTGGCTGGTTTGGTTGGTTTGGCGGCTACAGGACGTTCCGAACGCGGTAACTCATACTCAAGAGCCTTCCCATTCCAAAACATGACCGCCCCACATCCCCCTTCACGATTATCACAACTAAGGAAATGATCCGCTTTTAGCTTCTTAGAGGTAGAAAATACCTTAGTCATCCGATGCTGACATTTAGGACAGGAATAATCCGTGAGTTCCGTTCTCGGACGCCGTTTTGATTCACCCTTCGGGGTAGACTGAGTTTGACTGGCTATTTCTGGAACTTGGGAAAATGCCGAGTTAAGCGCCGGAGCAAAATAATCTCGATTCCACCCGGTTAAATAACACTCCCAATCCAATTTCCCAGACGCGATCGCATCCAAGTCCGATTCCATCTTAGCGGTAAATTCTGGCTGAATTAGATCCGGTAACACCTGTGCCAAAAATGCATCCAGTTCCATTCCCAGTTGGGTTGGCTGCAATTTCCCTTTACTTAATTGAACATAATTACGCGCTTTCAATGTCTTAATCGTTGGCGCATAAGTGCTAGGACGACCAATCCCCGAACGTTCCATCACCTGCACCAGTTTGGGTTCGCTGTAGCGTGGCGGTGGCTGGGTTTGTTTCTTATCCGCACCCGCGTTATCTAATGTTAGAGATTGTCCTGGCTGTACTGCGGGTAGTTGGGAATCGGCGGCGATATTATGCCAATAGCGAGTATAACCAGGTACAATTAACACTTGTCCCCTAGCTTCCCAAAATACATCCCCCGATTGGGTGATAATCCGAGTTTTGGATAATTGAGCTTGACAGCATTGGGTTGCGATCGCGCGATTCCAAATTAAATCATACAGTTTTGCCTCATCCCTAGTCAGTTGAACCGATAATTGCTCTGGTATGCGTTCAACATGAGTCGGACGAATCGCTTCATGGGCTTCTTGCGCCCCGGATTTGGAGCGATGGGAGGCTACTCTAGAGGGTACATTATCTGGGTCATGCTGTAAAAGCCACTGTTTCGCCGCCTGACAAAACTCTGGAGACAACGCCACCGAATCCGTCCGCATATAGGTAATATGTCCCGCTTCATAGAGACTTTGGGCAATTTTCATGGTGACTTCTGGATTCAGCTTGAGTTTAGCACCAGCAGATTGCTGAAGCGTAGAAGTGATAAATGCGGCTGGGGGAGATTGTTTAACGGTTTTTCCCTCTACTGTGACAACATAATGAGAATGAGAGCGTGCGATCGCAACGAGTTGATCCGCGTCTTCCTGAGAGAGTACCCGTGTTCCTTCCGATACTGGAGTCTCCTCACCTGCATCATCGGGTTGAGTCTTATTTTTATCCCTCGAATTCCGCCGTTGCGTCGTTTGCGGGTAAGTTCGACCTGCGTAAACAGCCTTAAATCCCTCCTGATACTCAACCCAGACGACCCAATAATCCTGGGGTTTAAATGCCAAAATCTCCTGTTCTCGCTTCACCAATAGATGCAGTGTTGCACTCTGCACCCGTCCCATAGACTTGCAGCCGTTATTCAAACGCCAGACTAATCGACTTCCTTTATATCCCACCAATTTATCCAAACAATCCCTGGCGCGTCCGGCGGCGACTAAATTAGAATCAAGGGTTTTCGGATGTGCGATCGCGCGATCGACGGCGGCTTTGGTAATCTCGGTATAGGTCACTCGTAGCGGATTTTTTAATCGTAAAGCCTGGGTTAAATGCCAGCCAATGGTTTCCCCTTCTCTATCAGGATCAGTCCCCAGGTAAATGCGGTCAGCTTGGCGAATCGCACCGCGTAATTCCGATAAGATTTTCTTGGCTTGACTACTCCGGGGAACATAGCGACAGTGAACCTGGGAACCGTCCAAATCAAACCCTAGAGAATCTTGACCATCATCGGCTAATTCCCGAACGTGACCCATACTAGCTTTAACTGTCCAGCCAGCACCGAGAATGGATTTAAGTTTTTTGACCTTACC
>CAKZMA010000217.1 GCA_937127375.1 uncultured Coleofasciculus sp.
CTATAACTTGCGTTTGGGGGTCAAGACCCGATGTAAAGTTATAATGACGCTCATTACAACGATGACAAGCTAAGGCAAGGTTATCCCGGTGGTTTGAACCTCCCAGAGACTGGGGCATAATATGGTCAATCGTGAAACGGTCTGGACTCAGATATTCGGGGGAGTGACAGTATTCACAAAGGTATCTCGCTCGTTGTCGTACAAGTTTTCGGGTTGGGTTGGACACCATTTACTTTTAGTCGCAAGTTGAGCATTAATTAGGGTAAAGATTCGCTGGAGTTCCGAGATTCCTGCATATTCCGCTTCTTCTGTAGGGGTTAGTTGATTCGTTTTTCGTTTCTCTAATAGTTCTTCAAAGCGAGATTGTAACTCATCATTGAACCGAAAGAGATAAATATTACCGAATTCGCTCATTTTCATGCCGGAGGACATTAGGGCGGAGGGTTGAACCATGAGTTGAGGTGTCATTGGGCTACCACGATTATCAATTGCTCTTTATCCTACTATTTTAGATGGGTCACGCTAGGAAAATCGCTACCGTAATCCCTGTTCAATTAGCAGCGTATTCAGCCAAGCCGCTTAGGAATCGCATCTGGTAAATTAAAGGCATAAAGCTGGGCATGAGGTCTTAACTCGCTGCGACTAATCAGAATCCGATAGTCTTTTAACTGAGCTACCCCTTGCATCGGCATCGCTTTTCCACTGCGAAGTAAATCAATTTCTACCAAGTGGGTGGAACAGGTTAAAATTTTCTGGCGTTTGCGTAGATATGCTTCCCTCCCCTCACCTGCTCGTTTATTCTTGGGTGAAAGTAGTTCAATTGTGGTGACAACTTTTCCCGTTTTAGTGTCTCGAATCTCTAAATAGCGTTCTTCTACCTCCTCCGCCAAGGGAATCGTTACGGTTTGCGGTTGATCAGGCTTCGATAAGGTAGCAGTAGCCCTGTTGCGCGTGGCGAATTCTGGAGACGCCTCTACCTCTGAACAGACAACGGAAACATCGGGAATACCAATCAGGATAGTATCCTCAGGAGTGCTACTGTAGACACGCTTTTCAATTGCCACATAATAGTTAGGAAGTAACGGGGGTGCAATCTCATCCGCGATCGCGACAATTAGACGGCTATGCACCTCAGACCATAATTCTGGATTCTCCAGATAGGGATTCATGCCAGGAAATGGAGACGTCATATCGCTAATTGTTGCAGGGTGAGTAGCTGTAATCTAAATATTTGTATACTGACTACTATAATATCATCAAAAACTGAAAAGTGTCAGTCCACTACGGTGTATCAAGTTTCTACTGCCGCAGCTACGAATCGGCGAAGACAGTGCAACTACGAACCGGGTTTCCTGTACCCATTCGGTCGAGTAAACCGTACTCTTTGATGACTCCAACATTTTAGGACGGTAATCATTAGTAAATTAGTCGTTAAAACCGAATTGGCAGTGTTGTTTGTTTGCCTACTATGGGAATCAAGGGATAGATGGTAATGCTCCATTCCGTTACCAGCCCGGATTCAGCATACGAATGTGAAAGCTGAGTACAAAGATGGTATTTTGAATCTGACGTTGCCTAAGACGGAACAAGAAAAGAACAAAGTGGTCAAAGTTCAGCTTGAACCAACCGCTTAAGGGATCTTTCACCATTCTAAATTAACCGCCCGACGCCCGACGCCCGATGCCCGGAGTTCAAACTCCGGGCTAAAAGCTTAAGTCAGCTAAAGCTGACTGGATTGAGTGAGGTACTCCAGATCCCCCTCCCGTCCCCCTTCAAAAGGGGGAAGCCAAAGGATGCTTCGCTTTTTTTGCACGGGGATGCGAGGGGGATCGACAATCTACCGCATAGCAGAGCAAACTGCTGTATTCTCAAGCCTACCCAAAAATCGGTTGTATATTTTTGGAGCTAACCGATTTACTTCTCCTCAAAATGTATCCGTTCTTTTCCTGTATAAATATTAAATCGTTTTCCGCGCAAAAATCCGACTAAGGTGATGCCAAACTCTTTGGCTAACGCAACCGCTAAACTGCTGGGTGCAGATACCGCACAAACAATCGGGACACTGGCGGTTAGACATTTCTGTACTATCTCAAAGCTAGAACGTCCACTCACCAGCACAATTGGGTTGGTTAAAGGTAATTGATTACTCAAAAAAGCAGCACCAATTAATTTATCCAAGGCGTTGTGGCGTCCCACATCTTCTCGTACTGAGAGTAATTTTCCTTGGGTGTCGAATAAGGCGGCGGCGTGTAATCCTCCGGTACTTGAGAAAATCCGCTGGGCGGTGTGTAATTGTTCGGGTAAACTATAAATAATATCTGGACTAACGGTTAATCCGGCTGAGATAATTGAACATCCCCGTAAATGTAGGGCTTCTAGACTGGCTTTCCCACAAACTCCACAGGCGCTGGTGGTAAAAAAGTGGCGTTCTAAGGGTTGTAAATTAACCGATAATCCGGGTCGAAGTTTTACATTAACAATGTTGTAACGTTGTTCCCCATCGACATCCGGATCAACACAATAACTAATCTGCTGAATATCATCGCGATCGCGAACCACTCCTTCAGAGTACAAAAACCCCGCCGCCAGTTCAAAATCCGCCCCTGGTGTTCGCATCGTCACCGCTACGGTTTGCGGGGGAGAGACGAGGCGAATCTCCAAGGGTTCTTCCGTCGCCACCTGATCCTGGCGCGATCGCACGTTACTATTGTCTACAACCCAAACCCTCGTTTTCGTTTTACTCCCCACTCTGTATCCTCTGTGCCTGTGTAGTTCACCTCTCTCTTACCCAATTTCCAACCGCACCAGGGCATTATAATCAGGAATCGCCACTTCAGGCGATCGCTTATTCTTATCTAAGAGTACATTCCCTTCGGGCCAATGCACTTGCAGGTTTCCGGGCTTTACCGGGGCAGTACACACTCGCCCCTTCAACTCGCCAACCTCATTTTTGAGAATCACAGCATCCCCATCCTTTAACCCCAACGCCGAAGCATCCACCGCACTGATTAACACCGCCTCCCGTACTGCACCCGTAATCGCATCTTTCTTTTCCTGCACCATACTATTAAACTGCTTCCCGCGTCGGGTGGCGACTAAGAAACATCCCTCTGGTAAATCCCGTTGCGGCGGCGATAACGGCGTAAACCGCGCCTTCCCATCGGGTGTGGGAAAAGTCCAACCAAAACAAAGATGAGAACCCCCATATTGAAACTGATCTCCCGCTTCTTTGAGATGTTGAATCCCCG
>CAKZMA010000218.1 GCA_937127375.1 uncultured Coleofasciculus sp.
AATGACAACTAACAAAGGACAACTAGGAGAACAACTCGTTGCCACCTGGTTACAAGCCCAAGGTTGGACTATTTTACATCACCGATGGCATTGTCGCTGGGGAGAAATCGACCTGATTGCCTATCGGGATGAAGAAGTAAAGGAAAATCCCGTCTCCAATCTGGATATAAATATAAACCGCCAATTTCATCCCCCTACCCCCTTGCCAGCAAACGCGGAGTCACCTATCTTAGCCTTTATCGAGGTGAAAACTCGTAGTCGAGGGAATTGGGATGCCGATGGTCAATTGGCGATTACATCCTCTAAGCAAGCCAAAATTTGGCGAACCGCCGAACTATTTTTAGCAGAAAATCCCGATTTAAGTGATCTTCCTTGTCGGTTTGATGTCGCCCTTGTTCGCTACCATCGTATCTGTAAAAACTCACGCCCTGTTAATACTAGGAATATATTGCCGACTTCAGCCCCTCAATTCGGTGAACCGTTCATTCTGGAAGGATATGAGCTTATCCTACAAAACTATATCGAATCCGCTTTCTTTTGACGAAGGGCAGGTTTTGTTGCCGCGAACTTCGAGTTCCCTCCCCTTGTCAAGGGGAGGGTTAGGGAGGGGTTAAATCAAGCGATTGAAGATGTTTGAGCTTAAGTTGACACTAATGGTTTATAACTCGCCCTGACCGAGTTTTGAGTTAACTCTTTCATCTGGTAATTAAGGAAGAGGTAATTGGTGATTAGGGAGTAGACAATTCTCCCCCATCCCCATGCATCACGCCGATTTCATCGTTGTTATCGGTTCGGGTAACGTTAGAATCTCTACCCCATCTGACGTAACGGCGATAGTATGCTCAAACTGAGCCGAAAGCTGACGATCCTTGGTCACTGCTGTCCATTTATCCGCCAAAATTTCCACTTCCCACGTCCCTTCATTAATCATGGGTTCAATGGTGAACACCATCCCGGAGCGCAGACGCTTTCCTTTACCCCGAGTACCATAGTGAGGCACCTGGGGAGCCGTATGAAAGATTCGATTAACTCCGTGTCCGACAAAATCCCGCACCACAGAAAAATCATTAGCTTCCGCGTATTCCTGAATAGCCGCCCCAATATCACCAATGCGGTTTCCGGGTTTCACGGCGGCGATTCCCCGCATCATACATTCGTAGGTGACTTCAACCAGTTTTTTGGCGATGGGTGAAGGTGTACCGACAAAGAAGGTTCGGGACGTATCCCCATGAAATCCATCCACAATCGGGGTGACATCAATATTGATAATGTCCCCATCTTGCAGAATTTGTTTAGGATTGGGGATACCGTGACAGACGACTTCATTAATACTGGTACAAATTGACTTAGGAAAGTCATGATAACCGAGGGGAGCGCTTTTTGCTCCATGTTCCTGAGTCCAGCGCTCGGCTTCATCATTGAGTTCCAATGTACTGACTCCTGGCTGAATCATGGGTTCAAGGTGATCCAGGAGCTTGGCGGCTAAACGTCCCGCTTGACGCATTTTCTCGATTTCTCGGCTCGATAGGAGAACTATTCTTTCTGGTGCCATGACTATTTATGCGGTTATTTCCCTAATCAACGAGGGTGTATCTATGTGAGTCTTTCTTCACTTTACTGCGATCGCTTGCCTATTCCCCACTGCTGTTGAATTTCGTTATTGGTTATTTGTTGATTGAGAATTCGCTCCCCCAGCTCCCAGACGTAGCAGGCTACGTCTCTACATTGCTCCCCTGCTCCCAGACGCGCCATGGCACGTCTCTACATTGTTCCCCTGCTCCCCTTCTGCCTTCTTCATTAACTCTTTACATGAGAATTCAGAAATTTCCCAATGTTTTGGTGAAGTGTGGCTTAAAATAATAAATAGGTCGTTATACTCATTCAAATAAATCCAAATGACCATCTGGGTAAATGCCAGAGGATGCCCAAACTGAGCAAAATTAGCTTCAGGGAAAAGTTAATTTTATGCTCAATACTACTATCAGTGAGTTCTCGTCATTTACCATTGATCCTGATCTACGACGTCACAATTTCAACAAAATATTATCCCTTAACTATCTATCACTAATTATCGGAGATAATAGCCCGGTTTTTTTGAGGTGTCATGACAGAACTAGCCCTAATCCGCAAACCCATTATTCAACCCACTGAAATCCTGAGTCAGTTACAGACAGGACAACTCCTCAGGGTGAATAGTACTCGTGGTAATGCATTAATCATAATGCACCGTCATCATGCAGAACTGGCGGGTTTTGGTGCTGCCGTTGGTGGGTTTTTTGATGCGGATTGTACGCGAGTTGTTCCCATTGGTACGCTTTCGTTAGTCTATCCTGAATCACGGTACGAACGCCAGAAAGCGTATCAATTACGGCAGCGCTGGATCTTGTTTACCCAACATGCCATGACCACTTATGTGCCACTACACCGTGCCAAAATCTTATTAAGTTTACTCTATAAATATTTCGACGCCCAGCTTATTGATGAACTCTCTGATGACGTGATTGCTCAGTTAGTTGGAGTTTTGCCAAAAACAATTGCTATAGTTCGTCGATCGCGAATGTCACCGACTCAACAGAAACCCCAGACGAGGAAATCCGTAGCGGTTTGACTCAATGAACAGTAATAACGGCTCCCGATCATTCGTTGTATTATTTGGGGACTAAGGGCAAACTGCAAGAAACAAGTTGATAGGGCAAAAGAAACAAGCTCCGTCATTCGTGCTTTGTAAGGGTCAGATGTTTTAACGCAGGCGCGGAAGTCCTCACCCTACTATCGTTGAGGGTGAGGATGGACATAAGTTCTACAGGACAATTGGCGCGTTCACTCTCGGCGCGTTTGGTTGCCATAGTATCGTTTTGGTAACTAGCTTACTTTCAAGTGCATACTTCCCATAATAGTGGTATGGGTTTTATAGTTGAACTATCAGGACTTACGCAGCCACACCATATATATTGGTTAAGGTGCGTTACGCTACGCTAACACACCCTACTAGCGTGGCACACCTAATTTGATAGATGAGCTTGGGTTCGTAGTAAGGGCTTTAGCCCTATATTTTGTTGGGATGCTTCCTGTGAATATCTAACCCAGTCCGATGGTTATAGGGATAACAAAGGACAAAGGACGAATGACAAATGATTAAACTTCGCCAATCTCAAGACAGAGGACATGCTAATTACGGTTGGTTAGACACCTATCACACCTTTTCTTTTGCTAACTATTATGATAGGAATGCGATGGGATTTCGTACCCTGCGGGTGATTAATCAGGATCGGGTTAGTCCGGGTGCAGGATTCGGTACTCACGGACATCGGGACATGGAAATTATTACTTATGTTTTAGATGGGGCGCTAGAACATAAAGATAATATGGGGAATGGTTCCGTGATTTATCCCGGTGATGTACAACGGATGAGTGCGGGAACAGGTATCCGTCATAGTGAATTTAATCATTCACAAGCGGAATCGGTTCACTTGTTACAGATTTGGATTTTGCCCGATAAAAATGGACATAACCCTAGCTATGAACAGAATAATTTTGGCATCGCCAAGAATCCTGGACAATTCCATTTAATTGCTTCAGGTAATGGCAGAGAAAACTCCCTGACGATTCATCAAGATGTAAACGTATATGCAGCAGTCTTGACAAAGCGCGATCGCATCACTCATTCTTTCGCCCCTCAACGCTATGGCTGGCTACAGGTAGCGCGAGGTACGATGACGGTGAACGGGTTAGCTTTAGAGTCAGGAGACGGTGCAGCGTTGAGTGAGGAAACGGATGTGGCAATAGCTGCGACAACCGA
>CAKZMA010000219.1 GCA_937127375.1 uncultured Coleofasciculus sp.
AAATGACCAATGACAAATGACCAATGACAAATGACCAATGACAAATGACCAATGAGATAATCCCCCGCCTGTCACTCGGGGGAGAATCAAGAGAGGACACCAAGTTTGATAACAGATGCTATGAAACTGTTGATGTATCAGTTACCGCCTCAACATTTTGGGCAGTCTTGCCATTGGTATGATTGGTATGACCATTGCCATTGCGAGGCTGAATCACACCATATCCGCCGTGATTGCGTTCATAAATGACATTAATCTCGTCAGTTTTCGCATTCCGGAACATATAGAAGTCGTGATCAACCAGTTGAAGCTGTTCCGTGGCTTCTTCGATAGTCATCGGCGGCATGGCGAAATATTTCATCCGCACGACTTCTGTGGGCAGTTCGGGAGTGCGATCGCCAATTAAATCCTCGACCACAGGTGCTTCATGAATAACAGCGCCTGTTTTCGGTTGGGTCTGAGTTTTCTTTTGCTGCTTTTCTTTGTATTTACGCAGTTGACGCTGAATCTTATCAGCAACCAGATCGATACTGGCATACAAGTCTTCGCTACTCTCCTGGGCACGAATTACGGTTTTATTGGCATAAATGGTAACTTCGGCAGTTTGCTTCGTGTTGATCCGAGGATTACGGGCAACAGAGAGATGCACGTCCACCTCAGTCGTCATATTTTGAAAGTGATTGACCGCTTTTTCTATTTTTTGATTAACATATTCTCGAATTGCATCAGTGATTTCAATGTTCTTGCCCTGGATCACAAGCTTCATACTGACTACTCCGTCCTGTACTATTGTGTCGTAATAGAGCAGAGCTATGGCTGGTCTTAGTTGCTCTTGGAGGATACTCCTATTGTAGGACTGACTGTCGTGACTTCCGGATGTAAGCAGCAATACTTTACAAAACTGTAACTTTCCACTCAGGGAATAAGGTACAAACAGCAGACAAAGAAAATGAGGGATTAACCCAAAATACAACCTGTCCGAGGCGGTAAGTCGATCGCCAAATGGTTTTGATTCCAGGTGAAGCTGGCGTCACCGTACACGATTTGATGGCGTGGTGATAACTCTGATGGCACTTCCACCTGAACTTGGGCTGTTGTGGTTCCGGTATTAACGGCAATAATTAATTCATCTGTTTCCAGTTGGCGGGCAAAGACATACGTCATTCCCTCAGCGAACAGCACCTTGTAGCTACCTGTACGCAGCGCGGGACGATTATGACGCAGGGCAATAAGCTGACGGTGACAATCGAGAATCTCTGGATTCCATTGAGATTTTAAGGGAAAACCCCGTCGGGAGTCTGGATCTAATGCGCCAGGTAACCCCACTTCATCGCCATAATAGATGCTGGGGGCACCGAGAAAGGTCAACAGTAATAGTGTAGCCAGCTTAACGCTTTCGATCGCTTCGGCGGATGGATCGTTTTTCCCTCCTTCAGCAATAGATAGCAGTCGGGCTGTATCATGACTGGCTAGCAGGTTGAGTTGGGTGAGTTGAATTTCCCAGGGGTATAACTGTAACAGATGCTCGATTTTAGCCGCATAACCCGGTGCATCTAAAGGAGGATAGGGTTCATAAGAGGGTTGTTGGACGTATTTTTGAATCACGCGATCGCCAGCAGCAAAGGCAATGGTGGGTCCGGTGAACAGGTAGTTCATTACCCCGTCAAATTGCGTCCCATCCAACCACTGACGCGAGTCCATCCAAACTTCGCCTACAATATAAGCCTCCGGGTTGATGGCTTTGACGCGATCGCGAAATTCTTGCCAAAATCCTGGCGTTTCAATCTCATACGCTACATCTAAGCGCCAGCCATCGATGCCGAGTTTAATCCAATGTTCGGCAACCTGCATAATATATTCCCGCACGTCAGGATTATCATGGTTAAATTCGGGTAACGCCCGATTTCCTTCCCAACCGACATAGTTAGCGGGTTTGTCGCCATCATAGGCTGACAGGGGCCAGCGCTCAATTTTAAACCAATCTAACCACGGGGAATACGGACCATTTTCGAGAATGTCATTGAAGAAGAAGAAGCCGCGACTGGCATGGTTAAATACACCATCCAGGACGACTTTCATCTCCCGCCGATGACATTCTTCCAAGAGTTTCATGAATGTGCCATTTCCCCCTAATAGGGGGTCGATCTGATAATAATCGTGAGTATGGTAACGGTGGTTACTGGCAGATTGAAAGATGGGGGTAAAGTAAATGGCATTAATGCCTAAATCTTGCAAATAATCGAGTTTTTCCATTACGCCCCAAAGATCTCCGCCCTTATAGCTTTGTAAAGTGGGCAGGGCATCCCAGGGTTCTAGGGGAAGGGTTTTAGCCACTTGCGAATGGGGTTGATTGCCTTTGGCAAAGCGATCGGGAAATATTTGATAGAATACGGCGTGCTTCACCCAATCTGGGGTATGAATCTCCATTGGTAATGGTCTAGCTCTTCTCTACTAGAGTACAAGACTGGTTCGTTTAATACGATTTAGGTTAGGAAGCTAGTATTTTACCCGAAAATTGTCTTTAAGCCAAAGGAAAAGTTATGTAACGAATTTCAATGATGTCTCAATTGTGCTAATGGTGAAACCACTCAAGGACTATTGTGCAGCACTGGTTGACAACGATCTGATGCTAACAGCGCTTAAAGTCGCTGCTGTGGTTGGTTCTGTTTTATTTCTGATTAATCATGGTACTGCTGTCGTACAGGGCAAGATGACGCGCGATCGCTGGATTTCTGGATTCCTCACCTACCTGGTTCCTTATGGAGTGAATATTCATGGGCAATATATCAGTCGCTCTCGAAAACGATGATGGAATTTTGTCAGGGAACAGGCAACAAGAAACACATAATGCAAATATTATCTAAATGTCATCTGTCATAAGTAGTATATTTATCGAATTCGGCGATTCATCCCCGACCCTACTAAAAAGTTGGTTGGGGATGAATCGAATGGTTTAAGCCGCCATCATAATTTCCTTAGCCGTGCTAATTTCTTCGGACGTAGTTTTACACCATCCTTCAATATTGAGTTCTTGCAACACATCTTTTCCGGCTGGAGTCGTATTCATCTCTAAGAGAACACGCTCTAATTCACCCTTATGAGTCATGGCATTGGGACTAATTTGGATACCATGAAAGATAACTTTTTCATCCGATTCAGCAAAGGCATTAACCATCGCCTTGGTATTGGCTGAGAGTTCCTGATAGGTGTCTTTATAGACAATGCCGAAAGGGGCTTCGTTTTTGGACACACTATTGATCACTCCTAACCAAGAGGATTTATCCAACAGTTGTGCAGGTGCAATTCCTTTTTCTTTGAGACTCTGTAAAGCCACCTTACTCGGTAGCATACTTTTGACAGTGGCAAGGGTTTCCCCGTGCAGCGAATCTAAGGTTGGATTGGCGATATCCTGATTGGCAATATACACCACTTCATCATAGAGATTACTCGGACGAACCACCGCAGAAAAGCCTTGTTCCCGTAGGCGAATGCTATCAGCAGGGTTAGCGTAGACAATATCGGCTTGATCGAGATGTTGATGAAAATCCTGGAAATCCAGGGAAACCTCTAAATGTATGTTGACATCAAGCTGGTTATTCAAATATTGGATGAAGCGAAACCATCGATCTGGTTTTTTTGCTGTATCATGGGGACAAATCATCAGGGTTAACTTGTTCATGGAGGGGTCTATTTTTTACGTGCATTGGTGGAAGACGATTGTTGTCTTCCTCTGATTCCTTTTTTCATGGAAATTTGACGCAATCAGGAATGGGAACTATGGCTTTTATGCATAGAATTT
>CAKZMA010000220.1 GCA_937127375.1 uncultured Coleofasciculus sp.
ACGCCACCCTGCACCGAAACCGCTGTTCCGCCTCCGTTACGATAGGCATCAAAGGCAATAATCGCATTCCCAAAAAGCACTGTACTGCCCCCAGGAACAACATAATCAATCCCCGGTTGCAAAGCGAAGCTAGTTTTATCTCCCACCGGCGAGGGCGTATCACCACTGGCAAACGCCGCACCCGCCCCCAGATAAACATCCGTTTGCCAGTTGAGGGGAAAATCATAAGAAATAGTTGGCACCACCGCCGTACCTGCACCAATCAAGGCTTGGGCTCGCAGAGAGACAGGAAGTTCTAAGAGTTTGTACCGTGCCGCCAAAACTCCCCCAAATTGCCGCCCTTCACCGCGATCATCTTCTTCAATACCGAATGTACCACCAACTCCCACATAACTGCCGTAAGCGGCTTGAGCTGATGCTGATGTGGGCATAAAAGCAACACTCGTAAATACCGCTGTGGCAAGGGTTACGCTGATGCCAATAAAATGTCGCATATTCGGACTCCTCAGTACTGATGTCGCTGATTTTAGCTTGTGATCTACCTGACTTTCCATGGGGTGTCTTGAAACGCGAGCAGATTAAGGAGATTAAGGAATCTGATTCAAGGGTTTGAATCAATCAAAACCCCACTAGGAGCATATCAGGGAAAGTCGGGGCGGCTTTAATTCATTGGAGTGAGAGAAAAAACGAGAGTCGTAAAACCCGCTCCTATACAGGTATATGGGAGAATGACAAAATCCCAGAAGAGATTATTTTGCAGAGGATTAGTTAACATCAATGCCTGATATTGTCGATATTGCCGTTAGTGCGGATTCATTCCAAACCCTCGTAGCTGCTGTACAAGCGGCTGGTTTAGTGGACACTCTCAAAAGTCCTGGTCCCTTTACGGTTTTTGCACCCAATGATGCCGCTTTTGCTAAGTTGCCACCAGGAACCATACAAACGTTGCTCCAGAATATTCCCCAGCTTACGCGAATTCTGACGTATCATGTCGTTTCCGGGAAATTGACTCAAGCTGATTTAGCCAAGGTCGATTCGGTAACCTCTGTTGAGGGTTCGTCTATCCGAATTGACTGTTCTGATGGTTTTGAAGTCAAAAATGCCACAGTTGTTGCCCCTGACATCGAAGCAGATAATGGTATTATCCATGTCATTGACACGGTAATTCTCATGGGGTGAATTCACCTTTTAAAGGGCGACCCGACCTCATTGAGTGAACGGGTGTTGTTCATTGATACAGGCGGGTTGCCCCTACAGGTTTTTAATTTAATCAGGTCATTTACAGCCTATTTAATAGTGATGACGTATAGTATATCTCAGCCCGATACCCAACGTTTGAAGTCAGGTAAGCTGTTCGGCTTTTAAAGCTTAATTTCAATAAGGGCAAAATTTTTGGTGTGCGTTTAGCGAAGCCATGCCGCAGGCTTTGCATCTTGCTCGCTACTAATACCCAATTTAAATGCATGACAGCTTATCTCTGTACCAAAAGCGCTGGAAATCTCAGGGGGACAGTTTTCAATTGACTAGGTTAATGTATCGATATAGAGAAAAGTCATCTACAATGTGCGGCGCGGAATCGGCGCTAAAGCGCAACTACGAACCTGATTATGCCGCCTAAATGAAAATAAAAGTTAACGGTTATCCGGATTGTGCCGTTTCCCTAATGAAGACAAAAGGAAAGCCAAACTTGTAAGGTTGAAGCCGTCATGACAATGAAGAATGGTCAATGCCACTCCTGTGGATCTTATCAGATCAGAAGTAACAAAAACCGAAAATTTCCCGCACTGAATACGATGACGCTAGGACTAGGAAACTCCAGCGCTCGTTATGCTTCACTGGATACGTATGTTTGTGTCAATTGTGGCTATGTTGAAAGCTACGTGGCATCAGCGGATGATCTAAACTACATTCAAGAGAACTGGGCAAAAGTTGAAGCGCCGTGTGAGAATGGAAAGCGATCGCCCAAAAAAGTGGAATCGCTTCCTTCTAGAGCGCACGAGGAGTTCAAACGCCGAGCCATGCATGGTTAATCCTGTAGATGGCATAATTTGAGGATATCATTCTTGCCAATACC
>CAKZMA010000221.1 GCA_937127375.1 uncultured Coleofasciculus sp.
AATGACGAATGACCAATAACTTATTGCTGATGAGCAAATAGCAAAACTCCTGCCAATAGTGCCACAATCGCCGCCGCATAGAACACCCACTCTAAACCGCAGAACGCTAACACGGGTCCTAAGAGGATAGGAGATATAAACTGTCCCAAAAACCCCGCGCCTGTCCCAGCCGCTAGTACACTGGATTTCAGGTCTGGGGGGGCTAGATTCGCCAGAGTGCCGTAAAGGGTGGGGAGTACCAAACCAAATCCCATACCAAAGAAGACAGCCGTCACTAAAATCCAACCCAGTTGGTGCAGTATGGGAATCGTACTTAAGGTTAACGCCATCAGACCTAACCCGATCGCAACAGTCTTAGGTCGTCCCCAGCGCTGTGCCAGTTTTTTCGTGCCAAATGCTGATATAATAGCTGCGCCTATTGCTCGTGATGCTAAAACAATTCCATTAACCACGCTTGTGGCGTCAATGGTTTGTTTGAGATATTGCGGGGCATAAATGACCACCGCATACATCGCAATGGATACCAAACTGAGTGTGCATAAGAGGCGTAGGGTGTAGGGGCGTCCTAAAACCTGGCGCAGTTTACTTCCAGCATCTTTAGCGTCTGCCTTGGTTTTTGGGGAGGATTTTTCCGGTAAGAACCGTGCGGCTAAGATTGCCATAGGTAGTCCTATCCCATACAGACCAAATGCCCATTGCCAGTGAAATGAACCCACCCAACCCCCAAGTAGGGGGAAAGCAATGCCCATAATAGTTAAGGTACTTGTTGCATATCCCAACGCCTGCGATCGCGCTTCGCCTTCATACATATTCCCCAAGATGCCCAAACTCGCCGCCGCAATTCCGCCACTGGCGGCACCTAATAGTCCTCGCACGACTAACAACGGCATTAGTGAGTGCATGAAGGCACCGGCTGTGCCAAATAAGCCGTAGAGAATTAATGACGGAATCAGCACCCGCAAGTGACCGATCCGATCTGCCACGATTCCTAATGGCGGACTAAATAGGGCAATGGTTAGACAATGCAGGCTGACCAAATTTCCTGCTAATGCCGGATCAAGGTTAAGTTGCTGGATCATCTCTGGCAAAATTGGCGCCACCACTCCCCCCGCCATGGTGGTGAGAGAGCCGGCGACTAGCAGCACTAACAGCCGAGGATCACTTAACATAACTTAAAATACCCAAATATTTTGACAACTATAGCAGAAGGCTCCAAGGCAGGGGAGACATAAGACATAAGACGTAGCTTGCTTCTCAAGGGAAGCGAGTATGACAATCAGGTGCATTGACTCCTAAAAAATTACAAGATAAATATTGTCAATCGACAACAGAGGCTCCGATATGGAACTGGCGACAACGCTAACTAGCCAAAACGTTCAAAACGCGATTAGAGAAGTAGGGATTAACCCTAACTACTGGTATCCCGTGGCTTGGGCAAATCAAATCCAACCGGGTAAAATCTTACCTGTCAAGATTTGGCAACAATCCATCGCTGTTTACCGGACTCCCACCGGTCAACTCCATGGGTTAGAAAATGCTTGTCCTCACAAAGGTGTAGAACTGCATAAAGGCATTGTCCAAGATGAGTATTTAGCCTGTCCCTATCACGGTTGGCAGTTTGATGGTGCAGGAAAGTGTGTAGGCATTCCCTACTTTCCCCCGGAACAGAAACTACCCTGCGCTCAAGTCCGTACTTACCCGATTCAGGAAAAATACAAGCTGATTTGGATCTTTCCGGGAGATCCTACCTTAGCCAAAACCTGTCAACCGCCAGATATGCCAGAATTTGACAATCCAGACTGGTTTATGGTTCCCGTGAGTGCCAGGATGAAGTCTCATTTCTCGATTTGTAATGAAAATACCATGGATGTTTTTCATGGATTTTTGCATCAAAACCTGCAAGGATGGTTTGATCCAGTTCTCAAGCGGTTGCAGGAAACGGAAAATACCGTCTGTGCGGAGTACGATGTTTCCTATAAAGGGCGTATGGCTCAATGGTTAGGGTTAAGCGATCGCGCGGATCAAGTGACTCGGCGCACGATATCGCTAGAGTATCGCTATCCCCATTATTACAGTTCCCTCGAAGGCGTCTCTAATCTCTACCTGATGCGCCTCCCCATAGGACTAACGGAAAGTCGCTCCTTTGCCCTATTCTTTTTCAAGGTTCCCCTACCCCAATGGTTCCGTAAGCTATTCGACCCCCTCTTGTCTACCATACTGGAACGGTTTGTATTTATGCGATTTCTCAATCAAGATATTGAAATGATGGAAAGTGAGCAGCAAACCTATCTGGCAAATCCCCAGCGTCGTTATGTGGAAGTCAATCCTGCGATCATTGCCATACAGCGGTTGATCCGGCGACAATTTCAACTACTGGAAAGCTATGAAGCAGGTACTGACTCAGAGAAGACAGAGGAACTTGATCCATCCACGGAAAAGGAATTGGGTGAAGTCGAACAAGCGTTAGAAGATTTGACGATTGGGATTGAAGATCGATCGTGATCAGGTGTTGTTGTTGAGTTGTTAATCTGGATCTGATAGGAAGTGCGATCGCATCCAGACAAATTCTACACGCCAATGGTCAGTTCCAATACCGTCGTTTTACCCCAACCTCAACCTCACGCCATCCAGGGAACGTATCCCTTAAGTATTGCACCGATGATGGATCGCACGGATCGCCATTTTCGGTATTTTATGCGCCAGATTACGCGCTGTACTCTGCTCTATACCGAGATGGTGACCAGTGCAGCAATTATACATGGCGATCGCGATCGCCTCTTGGGTTTTTCCCCCGAAGAGAAACCCTTAGTGCTGCAAGTGGGGGGAGATAATCCCCTAGAACTCGCCGAATGCGCCCGAATCGCTGAAGGGATGGGGTATGACCAGATTAATCTTAACGTGGGATGTCCGAGCGATCGCGTGCAAAATGGGAACTTTGGTGCTTGTCTGATGGCGCAACCGGAACAGGTAGCGCGGGGGGTGGAAGCGATGATGAAGGCGGTTACAATACCAGTTACCGTCAAGCATCGGATTGGAATAGATGAATGCGATCGCTACGAGGACATGGCAAAGTTTGTCCGTATTGTCTCAGAAGACGGATGTCAACATTTTAGTGTCCATGCGCGGAAGGCGTGGTTACAGGGATTAAGTCCCAAGGAAAATCGCACGGTTCCCCCTTTACGGTATAGTGATGTGCATCGCCTCAAACAAGAATTTCCCCAGTTATTTATTGAGATTAACGGCGGATTTACCAGTTTAGAACAGGTAGAGGAACAGTTAAAATTTGTCGATGCGGTAATGATTGGACGCGCCGCTTATGATAATCCTTATCTGTTTGCTGAATCTGATTGTCATATATTTGGGGAGGAAGGTATAGCACCTATTCGCCATCAGGTTGCGGAAGGGATGTTAGATTATATTGATAATTGGGTGGCAAAAGGACTGAAGCTAAATAAAATAACCCGCCATATTCTGCAATTATTTTCCGGACAACCTGGGAGTCGCGCTTGGAAGCGACATTTAACTGAAAAGTCTTGTATTTTGGGTGCAGGTTCTGAGGTCGTGCGGGAAGCGTTAGCGAAAGTACC
>CAKZMA010000222.1 GCA_937127375.1 uncultured Coleofasciculus sp.
TATTTGGGATTTATGATTTATAACCAATGGTGCAAGGTTATCAGTACGCTTGATAACCTTGCACCATTTTCATTCAGTCCCGGTTAACCCAACGATCAAGCCAACTGCTTCACGCGAAATTGCTGCAACTCTTCTGGGCGCATCGCCCCTTTTTCGGTAATAATGGCTGAAATTAACTCGGCTGGCGTGACATCAAACCCTGGATTATAAAATTCCACCCCTGTAGGACATGTCACCGTCTCACCAATTTGATAAATTTCTGAGGGATGGCGTTCTTCAATCGGAATTAAATCGCCTGTGGGTAAGTCAAAGTCAACTGTAGATAGGGGGGCGGCGACAAAGAAAGGAATATTATGGGCTTTGGCGAGTAATGCCACACTATAGGTGCCAATTTTATTCGCCGTATCTCCATTGGCAGCAATTCTATCTGCACCCACCATAACCGCATCAATTAATCCCTGATGCATACAATGGGCTGCCATATTATCGGTGATCAACGTTACCGGGATTCCCTCTTGCACACATTCCCAAGCCGTCAGTTTTGCCCCTTGTAACCGGGGACGAGTTTCACACGCATAAATTCTGGCTAAACGCTTCTCGCGCCAGGTTGAACGCACCACGCCCAAGGCTGTACCATAGCCGGCTGTGGCGAGGGAACCCGCATTACAATAGGTAAGAATACATAATTTTTCTGGAGTCCCAGGCATAGCCGCCAACCCATTATCCCCGATCGCTTTACAGATCTCTAAATCTTCAACCTGAATCGCTTGGGCGGTTACTAACAGTGCCGTTTTTAACTGATCTACCGAACCAATGGTTTCATGGGCAGTTTTTAACATCCGGGCGATCGCCCAAAATAGATTCACTGCTGTCGGGCGAGTCTGGCGCAGGAGTTTGGCTACCTCTTCAAGTTCAGTAACAAACGTTTCGCGATCGTGGGTTTTAATGTCTCGCGCCCCTAAGTACATCCCGTAAGCCGCCGCCACACCAATCGCTGGCGCACCTCGGACAATCATAGTTCTAATTGCCCGTGCCATATCCTCACAGCACTTAATTTCAACAACTGTATAGTTGTGGGGTAAACGGGTTTGGTCAATTAGGAGTACGCGATCGTCGCGCCAAACGATGGGATACACCGGATTGCTGGGCATGGTTACTTAAGGGCTAATGTGAAAGACTGCATATAGTTTAACTTGCTTTGGTTATTTGTCCTTTGTCCTTTGTCCTTTGTCATTCATCATTCGTCTTTTGTATAGCGGTACTAAGACAGGTTAGGACATTCTTTACTGTTCCCTGTTCCCTGTTCCCTTTTGGACTAACTGATGTCCTTTCCGTACCTCGTAGTGCTATAAATTTAGATACATCCCTTCAGTAACTCTGCCTCATAAGTCATGTTTATAATTCATTACATATTTTGCTTTCCACCAGGAGCGAATTTTTCGGATCAGGTAAACGATTAAACTCTTGGACAGTTTATTAAATTTATAGTAAAACACAATATCCATCATCTCTTGAGTCTCTAGAGGCGTCAGATAAGATACCCCTTCATCAATTTTTTCGTCGCTTTCGATTAAATAACGTTTCTTGCAAATTTTTTCAGATAAATTCCAAGTTCGGTAGAATTTCTGATAAATTTCTTGTTGATACTCCAGAAAACTGGCTGATTGACCCTTTAAATACTGCTGAATATGCTTGCCCGCGATTTCGGCGCAATGCATGGCATGGCGAATCCCTTCACCGCCCAAAAGGTTTACCATGGATACGGCATCCCCAATGGCAATAATATTATCGCGATAATAAATATCCCTCAGTCCACTGGAATAGTGTAGCGTTGATCCATGAGTATCGATTATCCTATAGTCTTTGGCTCGTATATGCTCGTGAATCAGTAAATCAATATAATATCGAATCGATTCCGTCTGCTTAATAATTTTATGATCCAATCGATACGATGCTGCGCCTACCTTTAACCGAGGCTTCTCCATGGGAAATATCCAAGAATAGCCTTTTGGCATCCATTTATGTCCTAAGAAAAACCAGAGAGACTGGGCATACTTATCATAATCATTATCTGAGACTTCAATTAAATATTCAATCCCAGAGGGCTTAAAAAACGCAGGTTTCTCACTTTCATTAGGATACATAACCGCTCTAGCGGGTCCTGTAGCATCGACTAGCACCTGGGTTCTAACAGTAATCGGTTCCCTCCCTCGCGGCTTCAGTTCAACCCGCGTCTCACCGTCTGTTTGGACATATCTCACATATCGACATCCCAGCCAAACCTCACCGCCACAAGATTTAACTTCATCAGCCAGAAATTGTTTCAACTTGGCGAAATTTAAGACAGCGCCTAAGGTTTGCGGAGCATCCCAATTTCGGGTTAAATTGGTGGTGACAATCACCAAATTATGCCAAAAACTACCGACAACATCCTCCGGTAAGTCAAATTTTTCTAAGGTTTCTAATGGCGTAGCCGCACTGGAAAAATTATTTTTCTCAAAGGTTTCATGCTGCTCGACCAACAAAACCTGATAACCGGATTTCGCTAACCACCTTGCACAATGTCCCCCGGCTGGACCTGCACCGACTACGACAACATCGAATTTTCGCATACTATATTAGTAAAGGGTGTCATGATTCCAGTCTCTCATACCAGGTTGCCCGTTTAGTAGTAACCGTTAATTTTTTTTTGCACAGGGTAAATGGAAAACTTGCTTCCTTTCCGTCCTGCTCCTTTACCCTGTCCATCTGTTACTGCGCTTAAAGAGGATTGGAAATCGGGGATGAAGACAGGTTACATCCTCGATTATCAGTTGCAACATTACTCCGTCCTGAATGACTAACGTACTCTCTCCTTCCTTTAAGCAGGAGAGAGACGTTTGGACTGCGAAATACAACTGAGGAGCAAATAAACCATTCCAAAATTATGTATGAAATCATCTAAACGCGAGCAAATTGCCCAAGCCGCTATGCAACTTTTTATCCAGCATGGCTATAGGGAAACAAGTATGGATCAGATCGCCGCTGAAGCAGACGTATCGAAGCATACCATTTACAATCATTTTCAATCCAAAGAAGGATTGTTTATCGAATTGGTGGAACAGTTCATCTGTGAGCAGTTTCAGCCTGAGTTTAATTCTGACCTGTCGGATGAGCCAGCCGCAGGGTTACGAAGATTGGTAGAGGCATTTTTAGCGAAACTGAGTAATCCAGAGTACGCGGCGTTTCTACGTTTGTTGATTGCCGAATCGGGTCATTTTCCGCACTTAGCACAATTGTTTATCAGTCGGATTATTGGGGAAGAACGTCATAGTCTGAAGCAGTATTTTGAGTCCCATCCAGACTGGCACATTCGTGATCCGGAGTTGACTGCTTATATTTTTTTGAGTTCTATGTCTTCCTTGGTACTTTTTCAAGAGGTTATGCATGGGAAGTCAATTTTGTCAATTGAACAAGACCGTTTAATTGACCAGTTAGTTGACTTGGTTTTATCGAACTCGGCTGTCCAATTTTTATCACCGCCCTGAGACGAATGGTTGCCGGGATAAGGTCAAATTTAGCGGTTGAGATTAGGGCGGGTTTTGTT
>CAKZMA010000223.1 GCA_937127375.1 uncultured Coleofasciculus sp.
ATTAGGATACCCAGATGGGGTCAACTTGTCAAAGCTGACTGGACAGCCCACTAGTAGATCCACTCTCTTGGTTGTACATTCTTGATTATAACTTGTAACTACACCAGCGCGAAGCGCTATAATTGCTGGTGTGGGACGTAGTGAAGCGCTCCGAGCAGTGCAACTAGAAATGATTCAAGAAGGGGGAGAGTATGCTCATCCCTACTATTGGGCTGCCTTTATTCTCTCTGGCAATTGGCAACCTCTAGAGGGGAGGTGAACAGAAAGTTAAGGAAGCGATCGCATTCGCTCCCTCGTGTCCGCAAGACGTATCGCATTCCCCAGAAAACTCTCCGTCAAACGGCTCTGTGTCTTGCTTTGGGGACTTGCACCAAATAGCGAATGAAACAGCCCTGCACCCAGCCCTAATTTGTACTCAGTAACACCCAGAACTAAATCGCTCTAAAGCAAGACAAGATAGGCATACGGTGTAGCAATTTTTCACAAGAGAACTTCAGGTTAACTGTCCCCCTCTGACTGAGGATACAGCCGACAAATTCCCGCGCCGATGTCCTGAATTTTTTCAATCAAGGGTTGGGGTTGCACCACTTTGACATTCCCACCAAATCCAGCCACCCAACGCCATAAGTCTACATCCTCAAGTGACCATTTTGGGAAAGTGACTTGAAAGCGATGGGGAAACTCTGGATCAGGGCTGGGAGATAGGGAAAAAATTGATTTTAATCGACGGCTAGTCGGTTTATTCCCTAACGGCGGTGACATCTTCATCTGTCCCGGTGGATAGCGTTTTGTCCCTTCGCAAATAAAGGGAAAGATACTATCATTAAACCAGAGTTCGACCCGGATTTCCACCGCCGCCCGTTCTGTTTTTTTCGGACTAAGAAATTGTTGTTGATCTTTAACACTATTCCCCAGAAATAAACCCGCACTGGCTTCATGGAGGCGGTTTAGCTTGTTTAACGATCGCACTTGGGCTTGTCGCGATCGCGTGATAGTTTGGGGTTGACCGATAAACAGGCGATCTAATCGTTCAAACCGGAATAAATTCCCGCCTTTTCCCTTTTGTTCTTGTTCAAAGGCTAAGTACCAAGCATGGTTATAAAAGACGATTTGCAGACACCAGGCGGTAAAAAATCCCTCCTGATCTCCCGGAAATCTCCCCCCACCCCGATGTCGATTTAATTCTAATAGTTTACCTGATGCGATCGCGTCTTCGAGTTGGTCTAAGTTGCGGGCTAGGGCAGATGGCGGTAAACTATCGATATCTACCATGGATTGATGGGCAATTGCCCGGACTGGATACACTTCGGTGATATCTAGCTTACTGGAGGTGATGCGATCGCGAAATAGTTCATAGGTTTCTAAGGCTACCGGATCATCAAAACTCTGGGCTTGAGATTGCAGAACCGCAAACACCTGTTTAAGTTCATGACGCCATAGCAAGGCGGTACCTAAAAAGTAACCCTGTCGCATGGGAGTATTCGGGAGTAGTTTATAGGGTTTCAGGATTTTTTCGATATCTTTGCGAACCGTATCCACCGCATCACCTACAAGTATTCCTTCAGTTTTCAACGCCTCAACTAATGTAGGTAAATTTCCACCACAGGTATTCTCTAAAAAGGGATGGTGTAAAATAAACCGAATCGTTGCCAGAAGTCGCTGGAAGGGTTCACAATCAGAATAGGGATGAGTAGCGCTAATTGTCCCTGGTAGTGGTTCAACTTGAATCGGGCGATCGCCAATTGGATATCCGATCAATCCATTCTCCGTTAACCAGTGTAAATCATCCGCGATCGCATCAGGTACGGCATAGATTGAACCCTTACATTTTGCCATCACCGCACAGATTTCCGCCACAGAGGTGGCAAATTCAGGAACGGTTCCCAATAGGCTTTCCAGACGCTTTGGCGCCATCTGTTGTAAATTCCCGATCCCCGGATATGCCAGAATTAGGGAGATTAAATGCAGCAAGCGGTCAAAATCCAACAGCCGAGAATAGCGGTGTAACTGAATTTGTCCATGTTGGGTGCGGTTGGTGCGATTTACTTGGCTGCGTCTGAGGCGTTGAATTTTGGTTTGGATTTGTCCAATATCAAATTTGCCTTTAACAGGTGTCACCGGATAAACCGCCGCAAATCCCTCCGCCGCTAGGGGAGGAAATTGATGCAGAGACTGGTATAAGCATTCTATCACCGAATCCGGAACCTGACGCGATCGCTGTTTATTCCAGCGCAGACAAGTAGACAGAGGGGTTTTCAGGTGCCATCCTATCCACAGGGGTGATGAGGGAATTGTAGGGGTTTGGTCTCCAAACCCCATTTCCGATGTAGGGGAAGATGGGCTACATCTGTGCAATTGGATCAACAGCGACATCCGCCAGCAACGTTTAGCATTAGTAGCATCATAAATGATCGGTTGACCGGATGCGATCGCGTCTTGGATTTGCTGTAAGAGGTATTGTTCAATTTCCAACCATTCCCCTTGGATGGTGGCGTCACCGTAGAGGGTTTGGCGGATTGCATCGGTGGAGACTATTTTGTAGTTTCCCAGTTGCGCCAATTCCCCAGCCAGGGTTGATTTACCACTGGCGGGACAACCGATTAAAACGTGACAAATTAGTCCTTCGTCATTTGTCATTTGTCATTCGTCCTTTGTCACTGATAACTGTTCACTGATAACTGATAAATGACTCTATCCTAGAGGGGGATAAGATAGGCTGTCTATTATTTTATGCGAATGACGAATTGTGTGGCTGAGGGGCTTCTGGTGACAAGTTAGGGGCGCAAGCCTTGCGCCCCTACAGTCTTTGGGTCAAGATGTCAGAATTTTGTCGAATTAATGACCCTGGTATTGGCACAGTTATGAATGAACGATTGCCTTGATTGAAATTGTAGGGGCGCACTGACGTGCGCCCTAATTATTCCCTAGTTTCCATTAATTCGACTTCCGGAGAAGTCTAAAG
>CAKZMA010000224.1 GCA_937127375.1 uncultured Coleofasciculus sp.
AGAACAGTTAACATGCTTGTCTATTACACTTCTCACACACACATCTTTTACTATAGGACTCCTTGGCTGTGCATGAGTTCCACTTCTTGCCGTAAGCCAACCTCAAGCGATCGCGGAAAAAAGTCGAGGTCAGGTTGAGCCGCATCATGGGGATAGGCTTTGTCTTCTTGCAAGCGAAGAATTTGTTCCCGTCGCACTGGTGATTTAGTGCCAAGAACTTTCTCGGCGACTGTTGCTGACCAAATTCCAACACGCAGAGGGATGTAGATTGGACGCACAGGTTTGCCAAGCTGTTTTTCAACTATGGCTAGAAGTTCGCGAAATGTGACGATACTACCACCGGAAAGGTCGTAAGTTCCCTGGATAGTTGGGCGTTGTAGGACATGAAGAATAGCCTTGGCTAGGTCATCAGCATGAATCGGTTGAAGAAGGCATTGACCCGAACCAAACACGGGAAAGAAGCCATAGCGATCGCAAAATTTAATCAGCTTATGCAGGTTTTTATCACGGTGAGAACCGTAAATCATGGTTGGGCGCAGGAGACAGTAGTGACCTGGATACTGAATTAGCTGTTCTTCAATAGCTTTATAATCTTTAGCGTATTGGTTGTATTGGGAATAAACGCCAGTCGTGCCAATTACAATTAATCGAGGAGTTTTCTGGGCTTTTTTTAGGCTATCCAGAATAACAGGAACATGACGGATTGAAGCGATATGGACAATCGTACTGGGAATGTACTGAGCCAATATTTCATTCCAAGTTTCACACTTGGAGCTATCGCCTGTGAAGTAGCTCAGATTGAGGTTGAGGCGTTTGATCGAGGAGCAATCGCTGGTTGGACGCACTAGGCAGTAAATTTGTGAGCCTGGGTTTTGATCAGCTAGATTGCTGAGGAATAAAGTACCCGTTAAACCTGTTGCTCCTGTAAGTAGTATATTTATTTTGACCATATACCCAAATCTCTGTAGGCAGTTTGCAAGCGATCAAAAACCAAGCGTTCATCAAATTCTGATTCAGCACGTTGGCGACCAGCTCTACCATAAGCTTTTCTTAGAGCTGAGTTTGACAGCAATGTTGAGAGAGCTTCTGCTAATTTTTCGCTATCTTTAGGAGGAATAATCAAACCCGTTTTTTCATGAGCAACGGCTTCTCGACAGCCTCTAATATTTGTTGCAATCACAGGTATTTCCATCGCCATAGCTTCTAAGATTGAACGTGGTAAACCTTCTCGATAAGACGGAAGTGTAAATACATCTACTAAACCTAGCAACTCTGGAATATCGCTACGGAACCCCGTAAATGTGACATGCTTTTCTAAATTTTTTCCTGAAATTAATTTGCTGAGTTTTACTTGAAAAGCATCGCGTTCGCTACTTAACTGTCCTCCAATCACTAACAAATGAACATTAGGATATTGAAAACGAATGATATCCAAGGCATTAATTAATTCTAAATATCCTTTTTCAGCCGTAATACGACCTGTCATGCCAATTATGGGAAAAGCTTGATCCGGAATGTGTAGTTCTTTTTTTAAGATAGCTTGATTTTCTGGTATCAGCTTTAAGCGGTTAAATCGAGCTAAATCTACACCATTGCCCAAATAACGTAACTTATGAGCAGGACAAATGCCCGTTTTTTTTGCCGTTTCTAAATCTTCTTGGCTTTGAGTTAAAATCAAATCAGTAAACCAAGCCGATACTTTCTCAATTGAATGATAGAAACGATATTTTCTTGCTGCCATATTATCATGAAAGTAAAAACCATGAGCGGTATAGATTACTCGTGGCGCTCTCGCTAGTTTTGCAGCTACTCTTCCTAAAACTGAAGCCACAGGAGTATGGACATGAACTAAATCATACTGCTTATTGGAAATTAAATGAGTGAGTTTAGTAATACTTTTTAAATTAGAAATTGGAGCAATCTTGCGGTCAATTTGAATGGGATGAACAATATATCCCTGACTTTCCAGAGTTTTTAGTTCGTCGCCACGAGAGCAGGCGATTTCCACATCTAATCCTCGTTCAATAAAGTATTCTATTTGAGGAATTAGTAAGTTTTTTACTGTGAATCCAACTGCACAAATATGTAAAACTTTCATTAAGAGGTCGTGAGTGTTAATTGAGTCAATTCAAGTATTAGCAATTATAATAAGAGCGATACCAATCAACAAACTTTTTTATTCCCTCCTCAATTGACGTATTCGGCTTGAACCCAACATCTGCAATGATATCATCTATATCAGCATAATTGATCGGGACATCACCGGGCTGCATGGGTAACATATTTTTCTGGGCTTTGATTCCCAAACAAGATTCTAGAACTTCAATAAAGTACATCAATTCCACAGGTTGATTGTTGCCAATGTTATAAAGTTTATAAGGAACATAGCTGGTTGCTGGATCGGGTGTATTGCCTGACCAGCCTGGATTAGGGGTTGGAACTTTTTCAATGCTCTTGACAATACCTGCAACAATGTCATCAATATAGGTAAAATCTCGCCTCATTTTACCCTGATTAAACACATCAATAGGTTGACCGGATAGAATGGCTTTTGTAAATATAAATAAAGCCATATCAGGACGACCCCAGGGTCCATAGACGCTAAAGAAACGCAAGCCTGTTGTGGGAATTCCGTACAAATGGCTGTAGGTATGCGCCATTAATTCATTCGCTTTTTTTGTAGCCGCGTAGAGGCTGATAGGATGATCAACATTATCATGGACGGA
>CAKZMA010000225.1 GCA_937127375.1 uncultured Coleofasciculus sp.
CTGGACAGGGGAAAGTATGTTCAGCAGCTAGAAAATTATTATAACTATTTTGATCCAGATAATCTTCTCATCTTGAACTTTGAGCAGTTCGGCAAAGATTTAGGTGCTAGTCTGAACCAAATCTGTGATTTTTTAACGATCGAACCCTTTTCTCAAGAAAAAATCCAGCAATTCCAGGAGCAGAAATATGCGGCGGCGACCTACCTAAAAAATCCTGATGATCACCAGGTATTAGAGCAACTGAAAGACTATTTTGCCCCCTATAACGAGAAACTGTATCGCTTACTAGGACATCGATATGATTGGTGACCCATCATTTAGAGACATTGCATGCAACGTACAGCAGATTTCAGGTTGATGAGGTACAGCCTCAAGCAAGATCTCCGACTTCTGGGAGAATTCGGGGATCTGTCTGTGGTATCTCTTGGATGCCCTACCGACATACCACATCAGACCGCAAATTGCTATAGTAGAAACGATATGTGATCAAGTAACCTAGCAATTATTTCTCAGTAGCAAGGCGTTAGCTGCCAGGTTATAAACAGTATCAGCAGATGGGTAAAGAGGAATGAATGCCAAAAAACTTCGAGTTCTGTACGCGGCTGGTCCGGGAAATGTTATTGATGTCTATAACTATTGGGTCAAGGGAGAAGACTATCCATCACAGGTATCGGTCACTTGGTCAGGTCAGTTTTACGATGTTTGTCGTGACTTAGATGCTGAAGCTTACGTGATTTCCTTATGTAAGGATAAAAACTTAATCCAAGATAGCCGCTTCCTAATTGAACATCGTCCCGGTAAATTTCGTAGAGCCTCAGGTATACTTTATCACTTCGGTCAGTTTGGGTATGGGTTAGGGTTAATTGCCTCTGCTATTCGCTTTAGAGCTAATGTTGCGGTAATATCCGATGGAACAACACACTGGTTTATTTTATCTTTACTTCCTTGGTTGGGAGTGCAAGTTGTTCCGTCCCTACAATGTGTTCTTTGGCACAAGTACGGTTCTCGAAGTAAAGCAGAGGAATTTATATTAAGGCTTAGCCGTAATTTTTTTGCCAAGGACTGCTTGGCTATTTTGTCAATGTCAGAGGATATATCTGAGCAGGTGGTACAATTGACGTCGGGTCGGAATCGACCCATACTAGAATACCAACCCATCTACCGTCGAATCCAGTTTACAGGAATCAATGATCCGGATGAAAGGCGTTCACCATTTCGGGTAATGTTTGCGGGTCGAATCGAGCGCGAAAAGGGCGTTTTCGATCTTCTAGAAATTGCTCAGCGGTTTGCGGCAGAAGGTAGACAAGATATTAAATTTGATGTTTGCGGCAAAGGTTCAGCGTTAGATTCATTGCGTCTAGCTGCCAAAGAAGCTGGAGTCGATTCTGCCTTTGCTTGTCACGGTCATTGCAATAAGTCACAAATGCGCCAGATGTTCAACAGATCCCATGTTGTCATTGTACCAACGCGAAAGAGTTTTGTCGAAGGGTTCAATCAAGTTGTCGCCGAAGGGGTTTTGTCTGGACGTCCTGTAGTCACCTCAGCAGTTTGCCCAGCTTTGTCGTATGTAAAGGATGCTGTGGTAGAAGTTCCACCGGAGGACATCCAGGGGTACGGTGATGCCCTACTCAAGTTGTGTGATGACCACGAGTTCTATGAACAAAAGCGGCGCGGCTGTTTGGCGTTGCAAGAGCAATTCTATGATAGTTCACGAGGTTGGGGAACCAAGCTCAAATCTATTCTAGTGGCAATTCAGGAGGAGCGAGAGGTAGGTGAGTTATTGGGAGTTAAGGTGGGATGAAGCCTAATTACATGATCATTGGTGCATCGAAATGCGCGACTTCTACAATCTGTACTCTTCTAGGTCAGCATCCTGATGTGTTCATGGTGAAGTGTAAAGAGCCACAATTTTTTTCCAAGGATGAAGTTTATGCTCGCGGCTTTGATTGGTACGAATCACTCTATGAGGAAGCAGGTGATAAAATGATGCGAGGAGAGGGAAGTAATACCTACACGATGAAAGAGGTTTTCCCGGAGACGGTTTCTCGCATAGTGTCTTACGCTCCCAATTTGAAACTGATCTACATAGTTGGTAATCCCATAAGTCGGATCGAATCTTTCTGGCTACAGCTACGTTCCCATGGCGGAGAGGAAGTCCACTATGATTTCAATACAGCAGTAAGAGTTAACCGGAATTGGCTGGTCGATTACTATAACTATTGGCAGCAGATCAATGCCTATCGCCCTTATTTTCCAGATGATCGCATCCACATCATCTTCTTGGAGGATTTCAAAGCGGATTCTCATGCTGTGATGCGCCGCTGCTTTGAGTTCCTTGATGTCGATCCCGATGCATCACTTGCCAGTCCTAATCTTCACTATAACCCTTCAATCCGACCGGGTAGGTATAAACGTGCGCCGAGTAATTTCCTTTCTCGCCTACGTTCTTACTCGATGTTCCGTGCTAGCGTAAAGTTGATTCCTGAATCGTTACGCAATCCTTTGAAAAAAAAGTTATTTTTTAGAGAGATTAAAGAACGACCGCAATGGAACAAGGAAACCCGTGAGTGGGTAGCCGATATTCTAGAGGCTGATACTCGCAAGTTTCTACAGCAGTATGGCAAACCAGAAACATTCTGGACGTTTTAAGATTTTCGTGGATTTAGGGATTCATTAAAGTAAATCGTTTAGAATAGATTTAAAAGTATGCATGATTCAAACCGACC
>CAKZMA010000226.1 GCA_937127375.1 uncultured Coleofasciculus sp.
GTACGTTGACCCACGGCGCAGTAAATACAAATGACATCTTTCCCTTTTTGATTAATAATCGTATCTACTGCGATCGCGGTTTTCCCGGTTTGGCGATCGCCAACAATCAATTCCCGTTGACCGCGACCAATGGGAACCAAGGCATCTACGACTTTAAGACCCGTCTGTAATGGCACTTTCACCGGGGCGCGGTCTAAAATAGCGGGGGCTTCCTGTTCGATGGGTAGACGTTCAGTGGTTTGAATCGCCCCCTGATTATCCAACGGACGACCCGTGGCGTCCATCACCCGACCGATCAGCGCCTCGCCCACTGGCACATCCAGAATCCGTCCCGTGCGTTGTACGCGATCGCCAGCTTCAATATGTTCGCTTTCTCCTAATAAAATAACCCCTACTTCATCCGGGTCTAAATTAAACGCGATTCCCAACAACCCACCCGGAAAGCTAATCAGTTCATCCGCTTTTACCGTGGGTAAACCACTAACCGTTGCAATGCCACGGGATACCGATTTTACCACTCCTACCTCCCGCAGTTGGACTTCAGGGTGATAGGTTTCTAATCTCTGGTCTAACTGGGTAAAGGTGTCATCTAGAAACGTTTGTAGTGACATTGACTTTCCGTTCATGAAAAAGGCAGATGGCAGATGGTAGATGGCAGATGGTAGATAGCAGGAGGAAAGAGGCAAAAAGAATTGCCGCCGCCGCCGCCGTAGTGCGAGCGTCTCGCTCGCTATAGAGTCTCGCTCGCTATAGAGTCTTGTTTGCGATGAAGTAAAGTTTTTGACCCGAAATTCTAGGGAATATCCAATACCTCGACAACATCAGCCACGATAACAGGTTGTCCTTCATACTCAGCTTCTATTGTCCGCCGAATATCCCCCTCCCAGGTTAAGTCATAATCCCGCTCAAACTCAGCCACTAAGAGTTGGCGAACTTCTCCAGTAACTTGGACATTCTGTTCTTCCAGAATCGGCTCTGTTGCAGCAGTATTAATCACCAACACTTGATCACCAAAGATCTCACCAGTTTCTTCTATGACAAATGTGTTAATTCCATAATCTTCTTCCACTTCACCACTGACTGTTACCGTCTCACCGATCAGTTGTGCGGTATCTTCAACAACGTCTTCAACGTCTGTATCATCCGTTTCCGTTACGGTTGTGTCTACTCCCGTTTCCGGAACTGTTGCTTCAGGTTCGGGGGTGCAAGCGCCTAGGAGTAGGGATAAGGTGATTAAGGTAAACGCCCCTCCTTTCTTTACTCCTAACCAGCTATTGCATTCTTTTTTAGGCAAACGATTCAGCATTCAATAATATCTCCTTGTGTGGTTTTGGGCAAATTGCCGATTTGTCAAATATAGTCCGGCGACTAGAAAATAGTTCGGCTAATTTACCTCAACTTTCTAGTCCTCGGCACTTAGCTTAAAAAATGAGGCGTCAAAATTTATCTGCCTCAAGGATGATTTATTTCATCTTTTATACTCCTTCAGACCTAAAAGCTTCCTTTGATCTTGTTCGTCTTGTTTTCCGTTTGGCTTTCCTTGTTCGTCTTCTGCTTTTCCTTCTGCTTCAGCCTCTGGCTCTCCCTTATTCGGAAATTCCTTAGATAACTGTTCCTCTAGGCTTTCTATTTTAAGCGTTCGATGAAAACCGCGATCGCACTCCGATAAAGAAGTTTTAATGACTGTAGGGGCGGGTTTTACAATTAACGTTTTTTGTTGGTGTTGAGGTAACTAAACCCGCCCTTGTCTAAGCTTTGAATTTTCCAGATGTGCCATCATGCATCTAATTTAAAAGAGGATAATTTCATAACAATTAAGGAAGTAAAGAAAACCAGCGAATCAACAACGGTGCGATTGCCAGTAGGGTGACTTGTGCTAACGCGATCGCAATCCAGACAATAAGCTGCGTTGAAATAGG
>CAKZMA010000227.1 GCA_937127375.1 uncultured Coleofasciculus sp.
GGAAGCTGTAGGGTTAGAGTGAAGGTTTCCCTTTTCAGTATCCGAGTCCTTTGGGTCTCATCGGATTTTGCCCATCGAGCCGTCCACAATTCGCATTCAGCTCCCCGTTGGTTTCCGTCCTTTTCTATAAAATTCAATACCCCGAACTGGTTGCAATAAAACGTTTGGGGGTCATCGAGCCGCTCTAAACTGCAATGAGAGCAATTCCAGCAGCTCTTGTAATTTGTTTGTGCTTCAGGAGGCGAACTTCCATCGGTTCTGGAGTGGCTTCCGGATGAATGCGGTGGGTTAGCGGCAGTACGCGCACCCTGCTGTCGGTACTCCTGAGCGATTTGGGCGACGTGAGCAGCCGTCACTTTACCCCTAGGAGCCGTAGACACCGCCTTCGCCCATGCTGCCTGTTGCTGTTCAGGTTTTAAGGCAGTGAGAGGACGAGCTTGGCGCTCATTGGCGGGGATAATTTGTGCGCCATGGCGCACATTTTCCACCACCGAAGCCGCTTCAATCAACTGATAAGCTGAGCGGCGAGATATTTCCCAACGGGTAAGGCAATAATCCTCAAAAGTCCCGTAGTCTTGTCGGTATAAGCGCTTGTCCCGAATCTGTCGTAAGGCTTGCCCGATTTGCCAAAACGCTCTTAAACCCTTTTCTACGGTAGCTTCCAGACTTTTGAATTCTACTATTTCAGCATCGGTTAGTTCGTGTTCTGTATCCGCTAAGGTTTGGGTATTGGCTTGATCGCTATGACCGATAATCTTAGGAGATTGCATTTAATCTTCTCCTTTTGCAAGGTTGAACGTCCTGAGTTGCCCTGTGCGCCGTCAAATGCGTGTCTGCTAATGATTGCTGGACATTTTGACAGCTGTTGCCTAAATTTGCACTGTGCAATATCTATTATTGCATCATGCAATATCTATTATTGCCTAATAATAGTCTTTTATTCGATCTATTTTTGTATCAGCCCTGAAATGGTCTTGCATACAAGAGGGCTACAGCTAGGGGAATGGATTCTGGAGGGAAATCCTGGTAAACCTTGTCAATGTAAGAGTTTTACCGTTTAATAAGATATGAAGGATCAACGACTAACGTTGAAACCGTGAGCGAGTGTATCGTCCTGATCCCGACTTTTGGTGGGGAGTAGGGCAATGGGTGTAAAGAGTATAATTGTTATAAACAGAGCCAATTAATTAAACAGATAGTGACTGCATTCGCGTCTTCTCACCTCCAGGTTCCTCAACAGCGGCTGAATCAGTTGATTGAACAGCTGTTAGAAGATGGCTGGACTCAAAGCAGCTTGGCTAATGCTATTGGTGTAGATTTCTCCACGGTATATCGGTGGTTGAAGGGAAAAACTAAACCTGAGCCGGATTCCAGGAATTTTCGGCAATTGGCAAAGGTGAGCGGTGGTACCCCCAGAACCCTGCAACTTTATTTAGACGGGGAAATTTCCCTGTCAGTCTACCGTTATGGGTTAGAGAACAAAGGAGTTGTGGATGTAAAAGATGACAATATGTCTAGCAATGAGAGGATTAAGGCAGAAGTTTTAGACAAAATTTACGCCCTTGATCCAGCCGATATTGCTGATGTGATTTCTTCTACGGTGGCGTTTTTAGC
>CAKZMA010000228.1 GCA_937127375.1 uncultured Coleofasciculus sp.
AGGTTCGCTCTTCCAATCATGTTCGTCGAGTTCCTGCTAGATAATTATGACGACTGTCACTCAATCTCCCTACACCGAAGACCAAATTTCCGCTTGGCTGCGTGGCTTATGTACCGTGGCTTGGGCTGATGGTCACTTTGATCCCGAAGAAAAAGAGATTGTTTCTCAACTGACTCATGAACTTCTGGAGGTGGATAAAGATCCCCAGTCGGTTGAACAAACGATTTCTGCCGAAGAACTGGCTGCGGCGTTAGGTCACGACGACCATACCGCCGAGAATTTTATCAGAACGGCTGTCATGGTGGCGATGGCAGATGGTATCTACTCGGCTAAGGAAGACAATGTTCTGCAAGAGTTCTGCGAAGCGCTAGGACTGAAAATCGAGGCATTGAATTCCCTGCGGCATACCCTTTACGATGGTGAAGGAACGGATATCTCAGATGTTGTCCACCACGACGCCCAGCAACCAGGAACCTCTCCCCATCCCCATTCGGATATTCTGCATCCTGTACGTAAATGGCTGGACGGGATGGAAGTTCATGACCCACGAGTTGCCCGATTTGTTTGTAATATTATCCCCTCTCAATGTCCGTTTGAACGAGATGTTAACCTATTCGGTCGCAAAGTCGCCCACATTCCGGCAATGTGTAAGATCAATCCCCTCTATGATCAGTTAGTCGGCTTGCGCTTCCGGGCATTATCCTATCTGGCAGATAAACGGGGCGAAGATGTCTCGAAATATTTTTAGTTCCTCAGGGAACAGGGAACAGGGAACAGGGAACAGGGAACAGGGAACAGGGAACAGGGAACAGGGGGAGAATATTCCCAATCCTTAATCCCCAATCACCAATCACCAATCACCAAGAATGCAATTTATTGATCAAGCGGAAATTGAAGTCGAAGCTGGGAAGGGTGGCGATGGGATTGTCGCCTTCCGACGGGAGAAATATGTGCCTGCGGGAGGACCTGCGGGTGGGAATGGGGGACGCGGGGGAGATGTGATTTTGGTGGCGGCTGAACACCTGCAAACCTTGCTGGATTTCAAATATGCCCATCGCTTCCAAGCCGACAATGGGGGACGCGGGGGACCGAATAATCGAACGGGTGCTAATGGGCGCGATCGCACGATTCAAGTTCCCTGCGGTACAGTTATCTATGATGCAGATACCCAGGAAATTATCGGGGATTTAGTCCAACCGGGACAAACCTTTTGCGCGGCTAAGGGAGGTAAGGGAGGATTAGGGAACAAGCATTTTTTGAGTAATCGCAATCGCGCTCCTGATTATGCCTTACCCGGACTCCCTGGAGAGTATCGCCGCTTGCGTTTGGAGTTGAAATTACTGGCAGAAGTGGGAATTATTGGTTTACCCAATGCGGGTAAGTCCACGCTAATTGCCGCCCTTTCTGCGGCACGCCCCAAGATTGCCAATTATCCATTTACGACGTTAGTCCCAAATTTAGGTGTGGTTCGCAAACCTACAGGTGATGGTACAGTGTTTGCTGATATTCCTGGATTAATTGAAGGGGCGCATCTGGGAACCGGGTTAGGGTATGACTTTCTTCGCCATATCGAACGCACGCGCTTATTACTGCACCTGATTGACGCTACGGCTGATGATCCGATTGGCGATTATCAAACCATTCAAGCCGAGTTACAGGCTTATGGACGGGGGTTGTCAGAACGTCCTCAAATTCTGGCATTGAATAAGATAGATGCTGTTGATTCAGAGACGGTAGAGCTGCTGGCGACTGAACTGAATCACTTAACCCATGTACCCGTGTTCCAAATTTCAGCCGTGACTCAAAAAGGGTTAGAATCGCTGTTGCAAACCGTTTGGCAGTCTTTGGATCAGTTGCAAGATGTAGAGGCGGAAACGGTTACCAAGGTTTGATAGTGAAAAGCGGTACACAGACAGATCCCCGACTTCTCCAAGAAGTCGGGGATCTTGCTTAGAGACAGTACCTCATCAACCTGGAATCTGCTGTAATTATCCTGAAAACGAAAATTAAGTTCCAGAATTCCGGAATGAGGGGATGAAAGGATGAAGGTAAAATTACACCCTTATCCAAGGTGCTGCTAGTTCGTCTCTGTTGAGCAACGTTTATACCTCTTTACATTCCATGATGATATAAATACTCTTTCAAGAAAAGAAAAGCCGACCGTAATGTTGATAGCTTTTCTGACAACAGTTGGTGGCAAGGCTTCAGAATCTAGCTAAGAGCTAAAGTCCAAGAAGTCTTAGTTAAACATAGTTTTTGGAAAAATAAAAATGGATGCGACCAGCAGACGATTAACGGCTGCGGCACAATGTCCGATCTAACTCCTAATCCAGTTTTAAACGTGCAGCAAAGTTTATCACAACTTTATTTAAGTCATCTTGACTATGTTTTTTCCATAAATCATGGCTATAACGCTTGTAGTTTTACTTGGCAAGATGCAATGATAAACAATAAGGAAACTTCGAGATTAAAGCTGGATAATCTCTCAGACAATAAAACAGCTTAACTATTGACTTGCCACACATTCAATATTTCTTGATTTCTATCAGGGCTAGGCATCTCCACAACTTAGTTTGATTTTTTTGGGATATACATTTTATCATGGCTCATTCAAAGGTCATTGGCAAATTATCACTAACGACAGCTCTGGCTACGTTAATTGCCGTATTAAGCAGTCCAGCCGCCCAAGCACTGGTTATTGATTTTGAAGATAATTCGATTGAACCTAATGATAATGAAGATGTTTTCTCCTCGATAACGTCGCAAGATTTTTTATTTGAGCCAACTCTCCCTGGTGAAACGCAGTATGCATTAGCGAATAATGTATTTGAGGCACACAATGACAGCACCTATTTTGTAATCCGGAATTTAGTAGACAACGACACATTGGAGCCGTTTATAAATCCTGTCACCATGTCTCAAGTAAACGGAACTCCATTTTCGTTACTCAGCTTGGACTTAGCCGAATGGGGAGTACCCCAGGATCAAGCCAAAATGGTTGAATTAACTGGCTTTTTAGCCGGAGGCGGTTCAATTACAACAATGATTTCCTTTGATGGTGTGACTGATGGGAGTGGACCTCTAGAGGATTTTCAAACCGTAACCTTTAACCAGCAGTGGAGTAACTTGAGTAGTGTTGAGTTTAAAGGAATAGATGCACCTGTTTCTGATGATCCCAGCGAAGAACCTGGCTTTCAGGTTAATAGCTTTGCTATTGACAACATTGAAGTAGAAGAAGCGTTTGAAGAACCCCATACAGAAGTTTCCGAACCTGCTTCGATTCTAGGTATCTTTGCACTGGGAGCAGTGGGGTTTGGTTCGAGATTGACGAAAAAAATAACTCAGCGTTAACTCATCTGAAATACTGATATAGATTGGCTTCGTAGTGAGGGAACTTTAGCCCTCTTCCGCTAGGTATTAGAGTACTAAAGTACTCACTACAAACAAAGCCCTATTTTAGCTGAGTCATACGACTAGGGGCGTGGATCGATTCCTTGGTAAGCGATGATAAAGTTAATGGCTAAGTAGGGTTGCAGGTTATTGTGGGCGTTGTTCTCGTTACTACCGATACTAGAAATACAGTCCATTTCCACGAAATTAGTCGCTCCAGTAGCATAGATGCTACTTCTCGGTTTCGACAAAATAGCACCACTCGGACGAGTTTCGTTGGAGTCAGCATTCGTCGCTTTTAATTTCAGTTGAATTTCTGGTAAGTTCGCTTGAGTTAATTCAACCTGCTCTGATCCACTTTTATCACCCAAGCCATAGGAGTTGCGATCATTATCACTATTTCCTCCCATCGGGTTTATCCCCAGAGGAACGCGACCTCT
>CAKZMA010000229.1 GCA_937127375.1 uncultured Coleofasciculus sp.
TTTGTCATTTGTCATTTGTCATTTGTCATTTGTCATTTGTCATTTGTCATTTGTTTGTTATACTCTTCAATATCAGCACGTCGCCGCCGCAGTTGAATATCTTCTAGCAGCTTGCGATTCACCGCCATCAAGTCAGCAATTAATCCAAACATCCACAGTTGAAAGCCAATCAGAATTAAAATTGCGGCTACAATTAAGCTAGGCGCACGACTTCTATCCGGATCAAAGACCACCAACCACCGCACGCATAGAATCAACCCCAAGCCAAAAGGAACCGTCCCCAGGAATGTGAAGAACTGGAGCGGTTGATAAGTCATGAAGATGCGAACAATCGTAAGAATGGAGCGCTGAATATAAGCGGGAATGCTCTTGACTAAACGGGAAGGACGCAGAAAATCATTAGTTCTAATTGGCACCGAAGCAATGGCGATGTTTTTCTGCCCCGCCTGAATAATCATTTCTAGGGTATAAGTATATTGGCTAAACACATTCAGTTGCAGCGCCGCATTCCGACTGATGGCGCGGAAGCCACTAGGAGCGTCCGGGATATTGGTTTTACTCGCGATTCGTACTACCCAGCTCCCTAATTTTTGCAAAAACTTTTTGGCGGGAGAAAAATGCTTAATTTGCTGGATGGGTCTAGCACCTATGACAATTTCTGCCTGACCTTGTAAAATAGGTTCAATTAGTTTGGGGATGTCTGCCGCACAGTATTGATTATCGGCATCCGTATTCACGATAATATCGGCTCCCGCCTTTAAACAGGCTTCTATCCCTGCCATAAACCCCTTGGCTAAACCCTGATTGTGATCAAAGTTAACAATGTGGTCAACGCCACAGGCTTTGGCAACTTCAACCGTTTGGTCGATACTACCATCATTGATAATTAGCCACTCTACTGTATCGACTCCAGGCACTTGACGGGGGAGTTCAGACAGGGTTACTCCTAGAGTCGCTTCTTCGTTGTAACAAGGAATTTGAATGATTAATTTCATTGTGCTTATCGCCAAGACAGTTGAGTCACAACATTAAAATACCGCTCATTGGTGACAACTATTTGCTATTTTCCGGGAAACCTTCTTCCCTTTCCCCTCTCTCCTCTCTCAATACTGCTCGGATAAGCTGTAATTGAATGTTTTCTATGATGTCCGGCAAATCACCCATAATAAAAACTTCTCCCCATCTCCCCCTCACCCCATCTCCCCCTCACCCCTCTGCCTTCTGCCTTGTTTCACCTATTCCGTTTATGCTTTGGCTCTAGCTTGCAGCCAGCCCCAACGCAGTACCCAAACGCCTGCTCCAATCAACAGGGCGGCTAAAAGTCCACCCACCCAAATCGGGATACCCACAGCAGGCAATACCCACCACCATACCGCCACAATATGTAACAGTTGAGCGCTGGTCATCTGGTCACCGGGCGGTGGTTCTCCGACTTGCGCCAGGACATCTCGAATATTTGTACTGAAGGCACTGCTAACCTGGCGATAAGCGGCTCCCCAAGCATTGAATAGGGGCGCATAGCTGGGCGAATCCCATAAGGCTCTGGCTCGGTTGATATATCCTCCCTCTAAGGCTTCGGCATAGTAGCGTTGGAAATACGATACCAGAGTTGGGGCATTGGCGAGGAACCCGAGTACCGTCAAACCAATTAACCACTTCCACCACCTTTTCCCAATCAGGGCGACTAGCGCCATCAATCCTGGAAGTGCGGGAACTAAAAATCGAGGTCCCCAACTCCAGCCGCCAAATTCCCACAAGGAATGGAGTAGCCAATACCCACCGAATATACCCACAATGGCTAAGGCTTCCAGGGGTTTAGATTTGAGCGCGTTGCGGAACCCAATAATTGCCAGAATAGTTGGCGGACAGTACCAGATTAACCCCCCCCCTGCCCCTGGACTCAAGATCAAACCGATGAATCGCTCTAGCATTCCATCCAGGGTAAATTTCGAGGCATTTTGTCCACTGGATAGTAAACCACCAAACCGCAGGTAGTTATACGCCATAAACAGCATAAACCCCATAATTGTACCCAGTAGCGGACCGATCGCATTCCGTAGGGGATACCGCTTGAGTAGGAGATAGGCGGATAACACTGGTCCAATCACAATACCCGCAGGTTTCGCGGTCAAGGCTAAACCGGAAAGAATACTCGCCCCCGCATGTTCACGACTGGTTTTTCCCAGGGCGAGATATAGACTGGAGGCGGTTATAAAAGAGAGGAGGGGTTCGGCAAAGAACTCTCGCGAATAGACCAAGGCTGTCGTACCCAAGGCAAAACATAAGGCGGCTAAGTACGCACCCGTGCGACTGCTTCCCAAGCGCAATGCCAACAAAGCCACCAGCGATGTGGTTAAAGCGGTTAATATTACTGATACCATTAAGGCACAAACCGCCGATGAATAGTTCGTCGGTATATTGAACCAGTGACCCAAAACCAGTCCAACGGCAACAAAGGGTGTGGCAATAATCGGTAATAAGGGATATCGAATTGAGTAATATTGCCCATCGCGACCTAAGACGCCGGAACCGGGCGGCACGCTAAAATCAAATTCGGTAACTAATGACTGGGAAACATCCAACATGTCATTGCCATCAAAGCCCCAAATCCCCGGTTTGAGAAATGCCAGATAAATCAGCCCAATGCCAATGGATAGGGCGAACGCCATTTTCCCAACCTGTTGATGCGCGAGTTGCTGCTGGGGACGAGTGGACTCTTGAATCTCGCTGGGATTTACCATAGTATTTCTAAAGTATTCTGGTTATTTTTATAAGTTATTTTCTATTCCGTCGGTTTATCCCGTACTGCTTCTTTCCGGTCGCTTTTCTGGCAAACCAACTCGATGATTGGCGTGAGACTGAGACTCCCCGATTTTCTCTCAAGAGATTCTAGTATGACAAAGGCATGACATCTCTAGCAACTTATCAGAAGCACAGACAATGGAGTCAACAGATATGAATCAACAGATTGCCTTTATCGGACTCGGCGTCATGGGCGGACCTATGGCGGCAAATTTGGCACGAGGGGGTTACCCCGTTAAGGCGTGGAATCGAACGCCGAACCGCCCGGGTGTAGAGATTGCGGCTCAGGCTGGGGTAACGGTGGTGTCTTCGATTCGGGAGGCTGTCGCATCGGCAGATGTTGTCTTTTCCTGTGTCAGTGATGTTCCTGATGTTAAAGCGGTGCTTCTGGGAACGGGAGGGGTTGCCGAATCAGCGCGTCCAGGTACGCTGGTGATTGATACCAGTACGATTGGTCCAGAGGCGGCGCGGGAAATCGGGACTCAACTGCAAAAACATAACTTGCGCTTTTTGGATGCGCCCATTTCTGGGGGTGATATTGGGGCAAAAAATGGCACGCTGACGATTATGGTGGGCGGAGAGGCTAAAGATTTTGAGGAAAGCAAACCGTTGTTAGAGGTTTTGGGCAAAACCATTCGTCTGTGTGGACCGATGGGGAGTGGTCAAGCGGTTAAACTGTGTAACCAGGTTTTGGCGGCGGTTCATGCGGTGGCGTTGTGTGAAGCGATGCAGTTGGCACAGCAGCAGGATATTGACCCGAACTTAATTGTAGAGGTTTGCAGTACGGGGGCGGCTGGGTCTTGGGCGCTGTCGAATTTGGGACCAAAAATTGCGGCGTCGGATTTCCAACCGGGTTTTATGATTAAGCATATCCTTAAGGATTTAAGACTGGTAGCCGAAACCTTAAATTCATCGCCTCAGGAATTGCCAGGAGTAGAACTTGCTGACCGTTTATTTAAGATGGTTCAAGAGTTTGATGGGGGTAAAGGAGGGGAACAGGGAACTCAGGCAATGATTCGCGCTTATCAAAAGTCTTAGTCCAAGAAAGCAGAAGGTTGCACAATTTGTAGGGGCGGGTTTAGCCACAATTTGTAGGGGCGGGTTTAGCCAC
>CAKZMA010000230.1 GCA_937127375.1 uncultured Coleofasciculus sp.
GAAGGGCGGGTTTTGCCTTTGAAGTTATCGGTAGATACCAAAATTAAACGGCTCGCGCCCGCCCCTACAACTGACATGCCATGGCATATTTCTACCTATTGCGATCGCTAACTCTAGTTACTAGACCGATGTTTTAGGGGGATCGAAAACTTACAAACTCAACCAACTGGTATCATGACACCTTTATTTCGCCGCCTCCAACCCGCCCAGAAATTCCGCATCAGCCTCGCCACGATCGCGAAATTCCTAAAAATCCCCAAACACCTAATCGTGCGTGTGGAATCCTGGGCATATATCGTCTTTGTTCATCGCCGTGACAAAGGTGGACAATTCATCAGTTATCGCCAATTACGCCAATGGTTCAACGCGATCGCCTGCCAAATTCAACACTGTACCACCTGCCAACAACTGCGGCAATTGTGGCTTGCAATTGAGAGCGATCGCAAACGGCATCATAAACAAGACAATCACCAGCATGTCTCCTGGTTATGCAATCTCTGGACACAGCACTGGCAAAGGCTTGGGTATGAACAACCGATGATCTCCTAACCTGGAGACGCTTGCATCGCGATATCCTTGGAGAAAGCATCCATCTGGGAACCTGCGCGGATTCTGTTCATCTCCTCAAGATTTTCCTACATAAAAGTTAATTATTATGAAAGTGATTGCATCTATTTATTTTACATAATTAAAATTTTAACTTTAGACGACAAAGTAAACTTCAACTCAAAAAAAACTATAGAATTTAGATTATCAGACGATCACAGCTTCATGGATAACAGACAACGAACTGTTTTACATAAGTTAATAATATTTGATTTATAACTTTAGATAGATAAAACTGGAGCGCTATGTTCCTAAGGTTGTAGGACAAGTGAATGGAGGCGGTCATAGATAGAGAATTGGTAGAAACTAATGCATGACCACAATCCTATAGCTTTTTGCAGTACGAACGTAAGGAGAATTTGATGGTAACCGCCACAGCACCAGAACAAAAGGTGAAAATCGGTCCGACTAAATTGTTAATTAACAACGAATGGGTGGAAAGTGCCACAGGACGCCGATTTGAGACGATTAATCCCGCCACGGGAGAGGTCATCTGTGATGTGGCTGAAGCAGACGCCCCTGATGTAGATAGGGCGGTACAAGCAGCGAGGGCAGCATTTGAGAGTGGAGAATGGCGCACCATGTCCGCCAGCAGTCGGGGACGATTACTCTATAAACTGGCAGATTTAATTGAGCAAAATAAAGAAGAACTGGCACGATTAGAAAGCCTTGATAACGGCAAACCATTGGGCGAGTCGATGAATGCTGACTTGCCATTAACCATTGCTTGCTACCGCTATTATGCAGGTTGGGCAGATAAAATTGAGGGCAAAACCATTCCGATTAATGGTCCTTACTTCTGCTATACGAGACATGAACCTGTGGGAGTCGTGGGTCAAATTATTCCCTGGAACTTCCCCTTGTTAATGCAAGCCTGGAAACTAGCACCAGCATTGGCGGCTGGTAATACAGTAATTCTAAAAGTAGCAGAACAGACACCTCTAACCGCATTGCGAGTGGGTGAACTGATTTTGGAAGCGGGTTTCCCACCGGGCGTAGTGAATATTCTACCCGGTTATGGACCCACAGCCGGGGGTGCGATCGCGTCTCATCCCGATATCAATAAATTAGCCTTTACAGGTTCAACAGAGGTGGGACATTTGGTCATGGAACAAGCCGCCAAAACCAACCTCAAGCGCGTCACCTTAGAATTAGGGGGCAAAAGTCCAAATATTGTCTTTGCTGACGCTGATATGGATGCGGCGATTGAAGGTGTCCACCACGGTCTATTTTTCAACCAAGGTCAATGTTGTAATGCGGGTTCACGAGTATTCGTGGAAGAAAAATGCTACGACGAGTTTGTGGCTAAATGTGTAGAACGGGCAAAACAGCGCATCGTCGGTGATCCTTTTGACGCCAATACCAAACAAGGACCCCAAGTGGATCAGGCTCAATTTGATAAAATTATGAGCTATATTGAAGCGGGACAGCGAGAAGGGGCAAAAATGCTGTGTGGCGGAAATCGAATTGGCGATCGCGGCTTCTTTGTTGAACCGACTGTCTTTGCTGATGTTGATAACTCCATGAAGATTGCTCAAGAGGAAATCTTTGGTCCGGTGATGAGCATTATTAAGTTTAAAGACATTGATGAAGCGATTCGTCTGGGAAACACCACCATGTACGGACTCGCCGCAGGTGTGTGGACAAAAGACATAGCTAAAGCTCACGCGATCGCTCATAATGTGCGTGCGGGTACAGTTTGGGTAAATTGCTACCATGTCTTTGACGCGGCGGCACCCTTTGGTGGATTTAAACAGTCTGGCATAGGTCGCGAACTGGGTGAGTATTGTTTGGAAAATTACACTGAAGTGAAAACCGTAACCGTGCAACTGTAGGCGACAATATCATAACAGTGGGATGGGGGAGTGGTTAGTTGATTAAAAACTAATGATTCCCCTATCTCTACCTGAGTTCAAAGTAAAAAAAATATTGTCACCTTTGTGATAAGTAGTTATAAGTAGTTGCAAAAGTAGACATAATTACTGAGCAAGGGAACAGTATCGTAGTATCGTAAGTAGGTTGGTGGAAATAAACTTAACTAGATTAAGTTATGTCAACAAACCTCAAACCCTTACTGTTCCCTGTTCCCCGTTAAGAGTTCCCTAATCTCAACCGTTAACTTTAATTGTGTCCACCCACTTATATATGCCCTATAGTCAATTCAAAACTATCGCTCAAGCTAAAGCGGCTTTCCAACTGACTGTCATTGAAGGCAGTCGCTTTTTGCCTGAAACTTCTCCGGTTGCCCCTTCGCCAACTCTCTCAGATTACTTACAGGAAACGTTACCGATTGTGGCTACTTCTGGTAGTGAAAAAGCCCGTTCGGAGGGTATTATCTATCCAGTATTAATCGATGTCAGGAAAGCTCTTAATCGCCAAGTGAGTGTCTTCTCCGGTGAGGAATTTAATGTTGACGAGTCGGTCGGTCTTAATGGCTTGTTCGATTTCCTGTTGACTCGCTCAAAAGAAGTCTTAGAGATTGAAGCACCAGCGGTAATTGTTGTGGAAGCTAAAAAGACTGACCTCAAATTGGGCTTTGGGCAGTGTATTGCCGAAATGGTTGCGGCTCAACGCTTCAATGAGGGACAAGGACAACCTATTTCGACGATTTACGGCAGTATCAGCAATGGCAATCAGTGGCAATTTCTCAAGCTGGAAGGTATGACTCTATTCATCGATTTGGCAGTCTATCCCTTGCCGCCAGTTGAGGATATTCTTGGTGATCTTGTCTGGATGGCTCAAGCCCCTCAACAATTGTACCCATGTAGCCCTTGCGAAAATACCGCGTTGTAGCTCCGTCTCTTGAGGGCTGTGAAGCGCTGTATCATCAGGTCAAAGCCTTAGATATCCCGATTGACATTTTGATTAATAATGCTGGAATAGGTCTTCCCGGATGCGATCGCGCAAAATGTCCAATTTTTCAAACGATACAGTCCTAGTTTATTAAACTGGATTACGAATGAGTTTTCCAAAAGATTAAACCGTGGTGCAAGTTAGTCATTCTCGCTCAACAGTACAGCAGGGTAATACCAGTCACAAGCAGTTGATTATCGGTGCAGGGTTTGTGGGATTGGGTATGGCTCAAGCCCTGAAAGCGGCGGGTATTGCCTATGATCAGGTAGATGGCAGTGATGATATCGGTGGCAATTGGTATCACGGGGTTTATGAAACTGCCCATATTATTTCATCCCGAACTATTACCCAATTTACTCATTTTCCCATGCCTGATGATTATCCAGATTTTCCCAGCGCTCAACATATCCGGGATTATCTGAATCGTTTTGCCGATCATTTTCAGTTACGGGAGCAGATTGAACTTAATCGTACTGTTGAGTATGTCCGACCCATTGAAAATAACCTCTGGGAAGTAACCTTTGTCAATGGAGAACAACGGATTTATAAAGGCGTATTACTGTGTAACGGACATCATTGGTGCAAACGGTTTCCAGAATTTGAGGGACAATTTCACGGGGAAATTATTCATTCTAAAGATTACAAAAAACCAGAACAACTGCGGGATAAACGAGTGCTAGTGATTGGCGGTGGAAACTCAGCCTGTGATATTGCCGCCGAAGCCGCACGGGTAAGCCGTCAGAGTGTTTTAAGTATGCGTGAATCCGTCTGGTTTATTCCCAAAACATTTGCTGGAGTCCCGATAGCTGATATCGTGCGATGGTGGATGCCAGAATGGTTACAACGGCTGATGGCTTATGGCATTATTAGGCTGACTTTTGGCTCTCATGAGGACTATAGTTTATCCAAACCTAAGCATCGCATTTTTGAGAAACATCCCACGTTAAATAATGAAGTCCCCTACTATATTAAACATGGTCGAATTATTGCCAAGCCCGGGGTGCATCGGCTTCAGGGGAAAAAGGTCGAGTTTGTCGATGGGAGTGATCATGAATTTGATTTAATTGTTTGTGCTACTGGCTATCATGTTGCCTATCCCTTCTTACCGGAAGAACTTCAGCGCGTTGAAGGACCCGTGGTTAAATGTTATGGGGGTTCGTTTATTGAGGATTACAAGGGACTCTATTACATCGGGTGGGGACAAGCGCGGGGCGGGGTTGGCTCATTAATTGCGGCTTACGGTCCTTATTTTACCCGTTGTCTACAACTCCAGGATGAAATCAATGTGCCGCTAGGGTTGGTGTTTAAAGAAATGGGACAAGAGTTACCGACGACTCATTTATCTGATCCGCAGCAGATTTTTATTAAGTTAAAACAGGCTCATTTTTTCTTTAACTGGATTGCCAAAAAAGCGGATCAAATTGATACCAAATATCCCAACTTTGAGAACCGTCCACTCCCGGCTAAACATTGACCGAATAAAAGTAGATGATTCCAAATGATTTATCCCCAATTGTAGGGGCAAATTTAGCCCAATTGTAGGGGCGGGTTTAGGGAATCTGTAGGGGCGGGTTTAGGGACTAAATTTCGCTATTCACCAATAAATGAACAACAAAACCCGCCCTCCCTACCGATAAATGAACTGGAAATATAAAAGTAAATTGCGTTACCATTTTTCAGGAATGATCGCATCGA
>CAKZMA010000231.1 GCA_937127375.1 uncultured Coleofasciculus sp.
TATTAGACTCGATAGAGGTGAGGTTGAGGGTAACGGCGGTGGTATGATTAGCGATCGCAGTCTGAGAGATAATAATATTAGGTTTGTCGGCGAAGTTAGCTTGCAGATATTCAACCGCTTTAGGGTTAGCTTCTATCAAGAGTATTTTAGCCGTGTCGGGGGTGGGGTAGCGTTTGAGGTCTTTTCCTTCGTAGGCGCCGATATGAATGATCCCGCGTGGGGTGAGGCTGTGTTGCTGAGTAAGGGTGTGGAGGTCGAGTTTCATGGGGTTAACTGGAGTGGAAGTCTTGAGGTAGTATTTTATCTTAGTTCTGTTGGGGTCAGTTTTTTATGAATCCCCAGGAGTTGGAGATGAGCTAAAATTGGGGTTGGGTATTTCTGTAGACTTTGATATTCTGTATCTGGAGTGGTGTGTCTGAAGTGATTAATTGCACCTAGAGTCCCAGGCATTGTAGTAACCGCCATCACGGAGGGTGCAGTCGAGTCGTTTCATCGGTTCGATTTGGCGAGTATTTCCTTAACTAAATTGAGTATAACATCAGGGTTGATGCTGTAGCTGATATGGTCAATACGCGGATGAGTAGGATGAGGTATATCCACCACCTGATTACTAGGAACATTAACGATGTTATAGTGAAGCTGCGTCCGGGACGCAGCTCGACGGAAAGAATTAGAAATATGTACAACTCCTGGCTTTTTAGCAAAGCGGTCTACATGAATTGAACCTGTCCCTTTATTCGCAATAAACACATCTATCACTGTCGCAAAAGCGAGTTTCCTAACAGTAGTAGAACCAACCACGGTGAAGGTTTTGACTGAGGGGGGCAATAATTGTCTAATTTCATCAACCACAGCCTGGTCTTTCGCTGCTTCATCAATATCTCTTTGAATTGGTTTTAAAGGAGCAGTCCAACCATCAAAAACAACTCCTATATTAGGATAAATCTTGGCTAACTCAGTAATGATTTTAGCCCCTCCTTCAACTTGCTCAACCCATGAGCGCTTTTGAACTGTTACACCGAACCACAGTAATGGGTAGCACTCCCTAGCCTGCTTGACTTCCTTAGCTGTTACATCATCAACCAGTTCGGAAGCTGTCGATACAATCATTTGGCTCAATTTTTCTTTATCCGGTCGATTTTTTCCACTTAATCCGTTACTACCTATATGTATATAAAACTCATAATTATTACGGCATTTATCACCAAGAAATTCCATATTTTCTATTTCAGATTCTCGATTTTTATCTAAACATAAAAGGCTGGATAGACAGAAAAAAGATCCAGCTTTACACTTAGATAAAGATAGAAATTTAGTCAGTAAACCTTGTTTATGAAGATGGTATAATCCCAAACAAATATCATAGTAAAAATGTGAAGGTCTACTGAAGCTGGCTAGTATTCCCTTGAATTTATTCCTCTCCGAGTTGACAGTATAAGTAAGGTTGTTTATAAAATTTTTAATGAAATTTTTGATCACTGTATTATTCAATAACACGTTAAAATGACTGTTAAAATAAAACAAGTTTATTCGTGGAAAATATATGGCATCACCAGAGTTGACCCGTTGCATAATCAAAAAATTTTCTCCGCTAGGACTGATGAATCTTAACACTGTTAACCAGGGTGTAATATGATAACTTTCTCTACATACCGCATCACCTTCTCCAAAGGGGTTAGGTATTTGACAAAAACCATGTTTTAATGCTGATTCCACTAAGTTGGTACAAAACTCTGGTGAACGAGTCAAATCCAATAATTTTTCTAAATAACTTCTCTCGTCATCACTCAAGTCTAAATAATTAATCGCTAATTTAATATTATTTCGGTTAGCTACTTCTGGCTTTCCGTAGATGTATCTATCAAATGCTGCTGGGGGAAGACTCGATAAGAGTTCGGCATCCTCTGATGATATATCTTTGAGATTATTAGTAATATAGTTGCGCCATGTTTGTTGACTTTTTGCTATCACCTTATATGGAACTGGAGTCGCTTGTATTGTTCTCCAATGATGCCTTTCATCTTCTATGCTAATGTAGAGTTCTATTTGTTCTGCGGGTTCCACTTCAAAACAGAATCCGCAACACAGTAGAGGATGTTCTTCAGGTTCAGCTTTCAGTATTTTAGTGATGACATCACGCCTTTTAACTGATAGCAATTCTTCTCGTTCATACTCGGCTGACTTGGCTATAATCTTGACGCTACCCACATCATGTTCTTTTGGTAAAACCCATCCCCCAATTATGATAAATTGACAATAACCGTTGTTACTCTTATTATTGGGGGAATCCAAACTAGAACCAATTAGCAATTGATTGAGTTTTTTGATATCCGGCTGACTTACCTGGGTCGTCCAAACATCTGTGCTTTCGGTTGACAGAGTTCTTCCTAATTGATTTAGAGCATATTCTAACTCTTGTTCCCACTCTAAGAACAGAGGATTAAATTCTAAGGCTTGCTTCAACTCAACCACCGCTTCCTCGTAGCACCCTAACTGGCTCAACCCTTTGCCTAAATGGTAGTGTACGGGTCCTTGGTCAAAGCCTAAGTCTAGGGCTTGTCTGTAATGTTCAACGGCTTCTGAACACTGGTTTTGTTCTGCTAAAGATTTACCTAAATCATACAAGGCTCTACCCAAATTCTGCTGGGACGCAGAAGATTTAGGGTTTAACTGTACTGCTTTTTCATGGGCGGCTACGGCTTCTGTCCACTGTCTTTGTCTGAGCAGCAGGTTTCCTAAATGCTGATAGGATTTATATTTATTAACATTGAGTTCTATGGTTTTGTGATATGTGGCTAGGGCTTCATCCCAGCGTTTGAGGGCTTCCAGGGCTTTCCCTAATGCCCAGAAGACTTGGGGTTCGGTGAGGTGTAGTGCGATCGCTTTCTGGTAAGATGCGATCGCTTCAGACCACTCTTCCTGTGCGGCTAAAACCTGTCCCAGGTTAAAATATGACCATTTAGCAGTTGGGTTGATGGCTAGGGCTTGGCGAAAGGCTGTGACGGCTTCATCCCAACGTGCTAACTGATGCAGTGTTTCACCTAATTTGTGGTGAGTCCAATAGAAGTTTGGGTTTGACTGTATTGCCTTCTGGTAAGTAATTACAGCTTCTTCTAGCTGACCACTCTGCAGCAGTTGATTACCCCGAACCAAATCGCTCACCAATTACCTGACTCCCTATACTCAAGTCTATGTAGACGGGTTTTATTACCCCAGCCATCATACCCAAGGAGGATATTTTTGCCAACGATTTTTATAAACCCACAATAACTTATGTTTGTCAAGTATGGATAATCGAACATTGTATTCTGTTAAACCGAATCAATACAGGATATGGGCTAGGGTTTTGATATGGGGTAAATTGTGTTCATTACAGTATTTTTGCCAACCTTTAAACTCTGTCCACCCACTGATAAATACAAAATCAAACCCCGTAGCCATAGCCGCCTGACTGTCATATTGACTATCTCCTAAAAATAGGGCGGGTTGTTTAATATTGCCATTATCTAACTCCCGATGTAATATCTGTTCTTTGGTGTCAGGACTGCCAAAAATTCCCCCATCAAACAGGGAGTCTAACCCCCGTTGTCTAAAGATGTCTCGCAGTTCATTTTGGTCGCCACCGGAGACAATAAGCCACCGACTAGAGGCGGTTTGTTGGCGTAGTTGTACCAAACCCTCGGCGACTTCACAGGTGAGTAAACCTCGGCGGACTTCTTCGGCGTAAAGGGCTAAGAGTTCATCTAAATTGAGTCCGGTTGTTTCTGGGGGGATGAGTTGATTTAAGAAAACCTCAAATTTACGATAGCGGGAAATTCCCCCATGGTGGATATGATAATTAACTAAGGACTCGGCGGCAGCTTCACCGTAGGAAAGGGCGGCTTTGTAGAAGGCTTGGGTTTTGACTTGGTTGGAGTTGAGGATGACACCATCACAGTCAAAAATTAGGGTTTGATAGTGGTTTAAATTCATAGTCCATGCACTCGTTTTAAGGCGACTTCTACTGGTGCGATGTCGTCGGGAACATCCACAGCTAAACTACCCCCCTCAGTTTCCACCATGATAATCGATTGATCCAGTTCAAGATAACGCAATATTTCAATATCTTCACTCTGTTCTAACTCACTTTTTCGACCGAATTTTTTAAAAGCATGAAGTTCGTCTTTGGTAAAGGCATAAATACAGACCTGTTTTTTGTAGCGAGTGGGGGCGTTTTTGGTATCCTTGAAACCGGGTAAAGCACGGCGAGACATATAAACTAATTTGTTCGCCTCATTTGTAATGACTTTGGGAATATTGATGCTTTCCGGGTTTTCTTGGTCAGAAATCCAACAATAGCCATTAATCACTGCATTCATGTGTTCAATTTTTTTATCCCGAATTTTGATAATATCTGTGGGGTTAATTAAGGGTTCATCACCCTGTACATTAATGTAAATATCTGCCTGTATTTGTTCGGCGGCTTCAGCTAGTCTATCAGTCCCTGTTAAGGCTTTATCGCTAGTTATTATAGCCTGAAAACCTGCCGACTCCACGACATCTAAGATGCGGGTGTCTTCTGTGGCGACATATACGTTTTCTTGACCTACAGCTTGAGCAGAAAGTTCAGCCACCCAGAGAATCATGGGTTTACCCAGTAGGGGAACTAAGGGTTTTCCCGGGAAACGGCTGGACTGATAACGAGCCGGAATTAAGACAATACTTTTCATAAGTAAAAATATACAAGTTATCCGTTAAAAGCAGTATTTTTGTACACTAACGTCGCCCAATCCACTCCCATTGATTTGGGATTTTTTGAGACCTCATAAATATCATAAATCTCAAACCCTGGTAAAGCCGATTCTACCTCCCGAATACTCTATTTTTGGGTGTAAAAGTCATAGAAACAAACTTCTATAAATACAACTTTAACCTTCGATATGACACCCGAAAATCCTTGTATTGTTTTGACTTCGTTGGCTTGAACATCAATTTTCAAAAGGTCAATGCTGTGAATTTTGTGACGATTTACAAACTCATCTCCACGAACTGCTTCTACTTGAATACATTCATGCTCTTCACGTTCAGCATAACCTAAAGAATCGCGACTTTCCCGATTAATTGGGGCTAGGGAAGATAAATGAGAAATATCTTGAAGGTTAAAAACTGCATTCCCATTAAAATCTGTTAATGCTAATTCAAAAACCTGATTTCCAGGAATTTTCTTCTCAATGATTTGACTGGCTGCTTTGGGATTTGGCTCAAAGCTGTAGATAGTTGCACCTGGGAAAGTGTGGTGAAAAAATTCTGCACTTTCTCCCTGATGTGCGCCCACATCAAAGATCACTTTTCCTCTCCAATCAGAGGTTTTATTATCATAACTTCCGAGTAATTTTTGAAAATAATTTTCGGCACTAAAGTTTTTGTAGTATTCTTGGTTACGCTGATCAAATTGTCCACATTTCATCGATTTACATCCATATTTAAGGGGATTGGCAAATTATAGGGTTTATGAGTTTTTACGAGATTCAAAGGGGTTTGCGAAGAATACATTGCATATGCGAACTCGCCAGACAATTAACAGTATATTGTTGGAGATAGGTTTTAACTATTTCATCTTCTATGTCTGCAATTGCTATAAAAGATTCATTCGTTAAAAAATCCCTATTTTTGCCGATCATATCAATATCTAGTTTACCTGGTGTGCTAATTTCCACTATTTCCAAACCGAGCCTATATGAAAACAAAGGAATATTTTGAACACTAAAGGCATTTAGGTGCATCGGTGGAAAGATAGCATGAGCAATGAGTCTTCTGGAATTGTAACCACTAGCTAAATTTTCTGCACCTAGAGCATTGGGTGTTGTAAATACAGAATACCCCCCAGGTTTTAGTAATTCTTTAACTGTCATCATAAATTGGAAAGGATCGAGTAAATGCTCAATTAACTCATAATGTAAAACCAAGTCATAAGTTCCTATTTCACTTTCTGTTGTCTTCAAGTTGACCGCAGAACAACATCGCAAATTTAAGCGATTATCCACACTTTTACTAATGGCATCTTGGTCTAAGTCTATGCCACACACAGATAATTTAATTTGGGGAAAATGATTAGATAGATAGTCTTGCAAACCCTGCAAAAACAAACCACTACTACAGCCTACCTCTAATATTTTTAATTCTTGTTTTTCACTTTTCTCTATAATTGTACTAATGGTTCTGACTCGATCATCAACATTAAACTTTTTTGAACGAGAGCGTGTCAGTTCGGCGAGCATTCTATTACATTGACAGTTTTTATAATAATCTTCAATAGCCTCAGAATTAGGCACTGGATTAACATAAACTGAGCCACAAGCTCTGCATTTTACTATTTTGTAAGTCTGATGAAAATCTTCTTGATTTATTTTGAGTGTTGATGAGCAGATCGGACAGTTCCGTTCAAGAAAATTTTCTTTGTGTTTTTGATAAATTGCTTGAGCATCTTTAATCCTCTGTTCATAAATTGCTATTGCCGTCTCTAAACTTCTGTTTTCTTCAAAAGGTGATTTTTTCATGTCTCTAACTATTGATAAATCTATTTTGGCTCAACACAATTTTCAAATCACATCGCATAAATTGACTGGCTGGGTAGATTGTACCGCGTGGGTGTAATCGATAGAACGGGTAAGGAATGATTACAGTTTTCATAAGTGGTTAATAAATGCTGCATTTCCCCATTACGCGGGTCATCACCGGGATAACCGTCAAACCCAGCTAATAAGATACGACTCGCCTCGCCACTGGTCGCCACCGCCAAGGCATAAGCAATAACCATAGAAGAGGGTAACACACAATGGCTGGGGGCAAATTCAAACGTATCTGTTTTGACCACTAAGCCAAAGTCGAGTAACTCTTTTCCAGCCAGGAACTGCTGCACGTCTTCTGGTAGCATACTGGCGGGAGTAATTAACGGTTGGGGTAAACGGGTGTGGGTTTCGCAGTCGGCTAATAGACGCACCGGATGACAAGCAATGCGAACATCTATCAGGTCAGGATTAATTTGGGACTGGGTGTTGAGTGCCATGACCAAGGGCTGGGCTTTGCGGATATAATGTTCCAAGGCTTGGTGGTGAGCGGCGACACCGGGACCTGTACCCAGTAGTAACACCTCACGACCTTGGATTAAACTGGCGGGTTCCCAGGTTCCTTGGGGTTCCCCATGATAGAATTTGCGGGCAGCGTCTAGGGTATTGAGACTGAATTTCTTGCCTCCCTCGACTCGCAAATGTTCAATTACGGCTAGGATGTCTTCCGGGGTGTAGCGGCTGTCTCCTAGCATGGACTGAATGTAGCTGGGGTGGATGCCGTGTTTTCCGGCTAGGTAATAGTAGGCGTTGGTTCCCCAACCGTGGGTGTTTTGCAGGGGTCGGAAGAAGCGCTGAATGAGGCTCATTAAAGGCACTAGGCTACAGGGTTGCTCTCGACGTTGGCCGAGTTCTAGAGCCAGGTATTCAGTTTTGGCGTTACCGGGTCCGCGCCCCATTCCGGTGATGGTGGCATCTAACCAAGTGACTCCGGCTTCTAAGGCTTGCAGGGTGTTTTGTAGTGCCATGCCCATATTATCATGGGTATGAATTCCCAAGGCTCCTTGCCAATGGGTTCGCAATCGGTTAATGATTTCTCGGGTGTGCTGGGGGTTCATGCTGCCCATACTATCGGCGAAATAAAGCACATCTAGGGGATAGTTACAGGCTTGTTGGGAAAGTGTTTCGATTTCTTGGGGGAGGCGGTCTGCTACTTGCATGAGGTTAAAGCCGACCTGGAAACCTCGTTCTTTTAACCAGGTGCTGGCGGGTAGGACTTGCTGAAATTCGTGGATATGACAGGCGAACCGGACTAGACGGACGGGGGAGGTAGCGGCGGTTTCCGGGAATAGATGCTGTAGGGTTTGTTCTAGGGGCATATCCCCCAGTAATTCTGCGCCGTTGACCATGACTCCAATAGTGAGGCTTTCGGGAAGGGGTAGGCTGCGGAGAAAGTCGTCGGTGGTATAGGCGCAGGCTCCTTTGAAGCCTTGGTTTTTCAGGGAACGAAAGCCGAGTTCTACGATGTCTACTCCGGCGGCTTGCATGGCGCTTAGGTAGTCTATCACGATGTCGCGGGGGAAGTCCCAGGTGTTGTAGTAACCGCCATCACGGAGGGTGCAGTCGAGTAGTTTCATATCAGGGTTTATACTAGAAAAAATTACTGGCATCAGGTTTCTAGTTTAGATGATCAGTGTCATTAGATTTCTTTAGGTTCATAACAAATTACATCGACTTTATCCAAAATTTGATTAAAAATTTTCATCTCTTCCTCTAAAGAAATATGAAAATTGAGATAGTGACTAACATTTAATCCACACATAGAACCCCCTTTGCCATAAAAGTGTACAGACCCCTCTTTTCTGACCTGTCTTTCCATGCCAAAAATAGATATTTTTTTGATGTCTTTACCTGCATGAATTAAATGAAGCAGAACTGCTAATCCCGTTCTAACGGGTGGTAATTTCTTTTGACTGTATTCAGTTCCCAGAATATCATCTATTATATTAAAAGATCTGAGGTGAATAAAAAAATCAGTAACAATCATATTGTTTTTAAGAACTAGATGATTCATATTTTTTTTGAGTGTTATAAAGATTGAATCTTCTTCGAGGCTAGAAAAAAAAGAGAGTTTTTCAGGTTTGTTCTGAAAATTAGCCAGTATAAACCTGATGCTGGTTTTTTGTCCGGCATGAACTTCTAAACCTCGAAGATCAGCATCATTAAACCGAATGACTAGATCATGACTATCTATGCAGCTACCATACTTTTGTTCTAAAAGTCGAGGAGAATTACCAACTACAGCGACTGATTTCCCTGCCAAATACTCTTGAAGGTACTGATGAAACTCCAATTCTTTAATGATTATTTTGTTGCGATCCATCGGCAGCCCCAGATGATTTAAGGTGGATTTCAATTGCTGCTGTATCTCGACTGATATCGGATTCAGTTCCAGGGCTTTCCTTAACTCAATAACAGCCTCTTCATACAAACTTAGTTGGCTTAACCCCGTTCCCAAATGTTGGCGTACTCGAGCTTCCTTGATGTTGTTAGTAATCCAGTTCCGCCATATTTGTTGACTCTTGACTATGACCTCACCAGGAACTGGGGTACTCTCAATGGTTTTCCAATGATAGCGATCGCCTTCTATGCTGATGTAGAGTTCTATTTTTTCTGCGGGTTCAATTTCTAAGCTAAATCCGCAGCAGAGTAGGGGGGATTCAGTCGGATTAACATTTAGTATTTTTGTGATTACATCAGGTCTTTTAACTGATAGCAAACCCTCTTTTTCATGCTCGGCTGCTTTTGCTATAATCTTAATATTACCCACATCCTGTTCTTTGGGTAAAACCCATCCCCGAATTAACAGGGATTGACAATGAATTTGATGATTTTTGGGGGAATCTAGGCAGGAGGCGATAAGCTGTTGATTGAGCTTTTGAGGATCAGGCTGACTCACCTGGATTTTCCAAATCTCTATACTTTCTGTGGGCAGGGTTCGCCCCAATTGATAGAGTTCATCTTCTAACTGTTGTTGCCATTCTACCAACAGGGGATTAGATTCTAGTGCCTGCTTCCACCCAACAACGGCTTTCTCATACAACTCCAACTGGTTCAAACCCTTGCCTAAATTTTGGTGTACTCGAGCTTGGTCAAAACCTAAATTGAGTGCTTGTCTATACTGTTCAACTGCTTCAGACCACTTGCCTTTTTCTTCTAAAGACTGACCTCGATAATACAAAGCCCGACCCAGGTTATGAGGGGAAAAAGAATTAGGGTTTAACTGTACTGCTTTTTCATAGGCTGTTACTGCTTCAGACCAACGTTTGAGGGCGTCAGTTGCTTCCCCTAACCCCCAGAAAAGTTGGGGTAAATTGAGTTGTAGTTCTAAAGCTTTTTGGTAAGATGCGATCGCGGCTTCCCATTGTTTCTGCCGGGCTAAAAGCTGTCCCAGGTAAAAATAAGACCATCTGGCAGTCGGTTCTAGTAATATAGCTTGACGGAATGCGGCGATCGCTTCTTCTATACGCCCTAACTGTTCTAATGCTTCTCCTAGCTGGGAATAAGACCAATGAAAACTTGGATAACGTGCGATCGCATTCTGGTAAGCAGCAACAGCTTCCTCTAGCTGACCACTCCTCATTAGCTGATTACCCCGAAGCAAATCGCTCACAACTCCATTAACTCCACAAACAGTAATAGGGACACGGCTTGACATCCCTAGATCGTAGAGTCGCTCTAGACCCTTGTCAAGTTCCCAGCTTCCGACCTTTTGGCTACATCCTGAGTTTGTCTGTTTTGATCTCAAGCCAGTCTGTAATTAATTCTATCCTACGCTGATCATAATATTTGATCTCGTTGCTTTTACTGCTGTTCTTCATTATCATCTAACTGATCAAGATTGATTCCTAAACGACGAAGGCGATCGCTTAAGTCTTGGAGTTGTTGTTGAGCAAGTTCAGCCCGAAGACGTTCTTCTTGGGCTTGTTGTTGAGCAAGTTCAGCCCGAAGACGTTCTTCTTGGAGTTGTTGTTGAGCAAGTTCAGCCCGAAGACGTTCCAATTCTACAGGAGTCAGAATCCAAGTTTGCTCGGAGTTATACCAGCGTAGCCAGCGACGCTCAACCCCTTGATAGGTTCCCTCCCATAATCCTAGACCTAACTCAGCCTCTGGAAGCCATACCCCCAGTCCGTCTAAAGGTAATGGCTGATATTGATTCATCACTAACCCAAAGGCTTGTAACTCATCGGTATAACGATTAAAAACAAAGTAGTAGGGGATGCGTAGAATTTGTTCATAAACCGTCCACTTATTTGGCGGTTGATTGACCTCTCGTAAACTGCGTCCCAAATCTTCTTTTTCTGTTCCTGGGGATAATAATTCAATCGCAACATAGGGATAAATTCCTTCTTGCCAAGTCACATAACTCAAGCGCAGGTCTTTTCCCTCGTACAGCCGGTCAACTCCCAATACGGCGAACCAGTCGGGGCGTTTGTACCATTGGGAATGGCGGGGGTCGTAATAAAGGTTTAAGTCGCTGGCGATAAATACTTCGTCTTCTGCGTAGGTGGGGGGGCGAAAGGTCTGGCGCAGTAACTCGGGTTGCAGGAGGTGAAATTCGTCTGGCAAGCCCGGTTCCTCTGGATTTTCACTCGGTAAGTCATACATCGTGGGCAGGACTTCTTGGGGAGGTAAGGGGGGAGAGTTTTGAACCATTGCCTAGCCGCCTCAATTTACTCGGGTTTGGCAGCAGTTGCCATTGCTTAATATCTTATCATAAGATTTTGGTAAGCGCGATTGGAGTTCCGAGACGCTACATGATCACACTTTGAGAGATAATATTTCTGAGTTTTATTGGGGTCTGTTTGTCAAGGGGGGTACTGTAATTTGTTGCAGGGATTAGGATTAGAGAATTAAAATTAAAACATTCCTGAATAAAAATTAATTGATCATCCACAGGGCTGGGAGGAACGGTATGTTTAGCCAAGAAATCGCCAAGACTGAGACAGAAGAACAGAAAATTTCATTGACTTTAGACGAGTTTCTGGATTGGTATCCTGATGGTTATCATGGTCGATTTGAATTACATGATGGGGAGATTGTTAAAATGCAGCCAACTGGAACTCATGAACAAGTGGCAGGTTTTCTGGCATCCAAACTATCAGTTTACATTGAGCGTCTGAATTTGCCTTTTTTTATCCCTCGCCAAGGGCTGATTAAAGCGATTTATTCGGACAAATCGGCTTATATTCCTGACGTTATGGTTTTGGATTCTAATGCACTAGAAAATGAGTCTTTATGGAAAAAGCGCTCAACGATTACTCAAGGGATGAGTATTAAATTAGCCCTAGAAGTGGTTAGTACGAATTGGCGGGATGATTATTTGATGAAGCTCGGAGAATATGAGAAATTGGGAATCGCTGAATATTGGATTGTTGATTATTTAGGGTTGGGAGGTCGGCGTTATATTGGAGACCCGAAACAACCGACTATTTTGATTTATCATTTAGTGGAAGGAGAATATATGGTTAATTTATTTAGGGGTCAAGATATTTTGCGATCGCCAACTTTCCCGGAGTTAAACTTGACGGCAGAACAGATATTTGCAGTGGGGCAGTAATTCCGAAAATGCGTTCGCTCTAAATTTCCCAAACTTATATCATATAAAACGATATTTGTCAAGTACGGATAACCGAATACTTTACATCGGTAAACCGAATCTCCGGC
>CAKZMA010000232.1 GCA_937127375.1 uncultured Coleofasciculus sp.
GGCTTGGAACAGGTTGTAGAAGATGCTATCAGTTTTCACGGGTTATTGACCAATGACACAGAATCCTGCCCAGTAGTAGGGGGATTCAAAGGGTTTGGTATTGGGTGGTTGTTTACTGAGGAAGGCTCTAACTTGCATTCTATGATTGGCATTCGGGAGTTGCTTTGCCCACTGCTGCAATTGTTCTTTTGTAGCATCTCTGAGCCAGGTTTGGGCTTGGTTGAGGGCAAGGGCGACGGTTAAGCCGGATTTGAGTTTTTGATAGAACTTAATCATCAATAGGGCTGTCGATAAGTCGTTTACTCTCCAGAGGGAACTAACGACACTGGGAGAACCTGCATAAAGGAAGCCACTGGGTAAACTAATGTATTCATCGCTAATATCGTTGAGTCCTGTCATACCCGTTTCACAGGCAGATAGGGTGACAAGGCGACATTGATTGAGCGCTAGTCCAAAGATTTCTGCCAAAGTCAGGCGTTCCTCGTTAGACAAAATTAGCGCCGATTCTAGGGGTGACGCTAAGTTGAAGGAGCCATGACAAGAGAAGTGACCACAGTGGGCTATCCGCAAATCTTGATTGACATTGAGGGCTGCTTTGGTTGCTGCCTGCTTAACTAAGACTTGGGTCGAGGGAAAGAATGTACGGATAGTTTCAACTTCTAAGTTGGTGTAAAGCAGGTCATCAGTTGGGTTTTGGACGGCAAAGAGATTACTAAAATCTGGACGCTGCCGATTTTGACTCAGTTGTAGTAACTGGCAGCTAGGAGCATATCGTACACCTCTTGGGAATTTATCTAACAGGTAATTCTGAGTTGTCTGATTTTCAGCTTGTTCTCTTTTTCCTATTGGTAGAGCATGAAGAGGCAATATGTGCATTCCCTGGTGAGGAATAAGAATTAGTTGATCGCACTCTTTTGGTATACGGGAGAGAATTTCGTTTATGTGCAGAATTTCAGCTAGGTTTTCCAAGCGAGCCTCTAGTTGATTGCGCCACCAACTACTGTTCTTCCTATCGTAAAGACGTAAATATGCTTTTGTCCTTTTCCCCAATAATTTTATGTCTTTGGCAGAGAATTGCAAAACTTTGGGATAAGGACTATGGCGGGTGATGATAAAGGTACAAAAACGATCGCCCATGAGATACCACTCAATGATAGCGGTACGTTCATCAATTAGAGCTTGGATATCCCTAAAGGAGATAGGTTCAACTTGTTGGGTGAACTTAAAGCTAGAGTCTACTTTATTGATTTCCCTGAGAAGACTGTCCTGCTGCTTTTGCAAGTGATTCACATTTTGCTGCAATTTCTCTATATAGGAACGATTGATTGGTTCTGATGCTTGACCAATGACCATTATCTCTAGCTGTCGCTGCTTTGCTGGGATTTCTCGGCGTAGTTGGTCGAGTTGGCTACAAATTCTTTTGTAATCTTTTTCATTAGTATAAAGTTCGCGTTTTGGGTGGAGGTCTTTGTTAGCCAAAAGTTCTACCAGATTGCGTACTTTGCTACGTTCAACATATTCAATGGCTTTATCTGGCTTGCCATCATTGATGCAGGCTTGGACTGCTTTGACATACACTTCCATTGCTTCGGAGGTAATCTCTTTACGCCGAGTGTCGTTACTACTCCAAATCCGGCTTTGCTCTACTGCTTGGATAGCGACATCATACCCCTCAATTGCTTTCGCCCAGCGCTGATCTGCAAAAGCTGTGTTACCCAGATTGCCTCCAGACATTAAGCATTTTAAAGGAAAGGTGTGAGGCTTGAAGATTTCTAGGGCTAACTGAAAACAGCTTATCGCCTCATCAATTTGCCCTAAATCTATATAGATAAGACCCAAATTATTTTGAGTGTCAGCCCAATCTGAATGAAAATATTTACGAGTACGAACCTGTAAAGTGTTTTTACAACAGGCAAGTGCTTGTTCTAAATTTTTGGGCTTCTCCCCGTATATCCGATTACGGAACATCATTGATAGGTTACTCTGGATTTTTGCCCATTGCCATCGATGATGTTCTATAAGTGAAGAAGCTCCATGAGTGTAAAATTTCAGGGCATTGTAACAGCATTCAATTGCCTTTTCCAGATTGTCTGCTGGATTACCCCAGATACGATCTTTGTAAATCAGTGCTAAATTGTTTTGAGTTATAGCCCAAGCTTCCCAACGAGAGAATCGAAAATATACTGACAAAGCATTATGGCAGCAGGCGATTGCCCGTTCTTGGTTAGCGGCTGGATTCTTCTCAATACGTTCTCTGTAAATATTTGCCAGATCGTTATAAGTATTCGCTAGATTATTTTGTATATCAGCCCATCGTATTTTGTCAGCATCTGTGTCAGCATCTGGAGTATAGACATCCAAAGCCTTGTGGTAGTAGTTAAGTGATAGTTCTAGATTCTCGGCTGGATCGCCTTTGATACGATGTCTGTAGGCAGTGCCAAGACTATGTTGAGTTTTTGCCCATTCTTCAGAGAAAGTTTCACGGTCAAAAACATTTAGTATCATACTGTAGCCAGCAATCGCAATCTCTATATTGCTAGCCTTGCTCTCTCGATCAAATTGCACAAGCGTATCGCAAAGGTTAGCTATCATAGTTGCCACCAAAGTTTCTGCTTTATCTGACGATACTGTAGGCAAAGAAATTCTCAGTTTATAAAAGTTTGCTCGAATAAATGAATATACTCCTGTCCAGCTTTGGAATAGCTCTACCATGCCATCATCCAATTTGTCTAGGTTGGCTTCTAGATATGAGTAAACTACCTGTGGGTTACCTGTTAAAAATGCTGGTAGTAACTGCAACAGGAAATTGAGATAAGTTTGGCGGCGTTCTTCGTTCATGAGGCGAGGCAGCTATTCCAAAATAGTTCTATTATAGCTCAACCCGAAAAATAAAGCATTACGTCAATCCAGGCTCCAATGCTAACATGGGCAATATCGGTGAATTGTCTCTCCCAGTCGATATTGCTGTTGAACATAGTCTTCACCGACTAACTGA
>CAKZMA010000233.1 GCA_937127375.1 uncultured Coleofasciculus sp.
AGGATTCTTGCTGAAGAATCAAATAAGTCTCCTTCTTGGACTAACTCACCATTCACAAAAATTTTGGCATCTTCCGCCCACCAGGTTAGCGCTAGTCGTAAGGTTAGTCCGGCTAAAGGATAACCTTGTAAATCCTGGGGAATGATAAATTGTTGCCCGAACCACATTACTTGGCGTCCGGCTGACCAGATAATATAGCCTTTTTCATTGAGTTCAGCGCTTGACCCGTTGGCAAAAATGTGGTTACTTATCTCCTCCAGAGGTAGGTCTTCAGACCACAGTTTCCAATTAGTCTGCACATTCACCTGAGTTAAGGCGCGGAGTTTGGCAATAGAGTCAGAAAGGAAGGGTAAGGAAGACATAGTAAGGAATGATAAAAATGAATAGTTAACAATCAGAATTACGAAAACATCTGTCGCATTAATCCGTCTGGGGTGGAAACCTAAGAAAGCAAGCGTTTAAGTACGCTTTAGTTTACTACAGTAAAGACATTGAACCCGTTTTAACGGGTTTTAGCTTTGACGCGGAAATTTATTTCCCGGCTAGACTAAATTAAGGGTGTATGGTGGGTGATGCCAACGTTTATGGCGCTAAAGCGCAACTACGAACATTCGCGAAGAAAGCGATAGAGTATGGAATAATAAGTAAGTCATCGCTGCTTCTGCTTGCATCACCATGTCTGCTTCTACCCCAGGTCGCTACCGCAGCCGATTGTTCAATCTTATCAATCATCATTCTCGCCGACTCATCGATCGCGGTGAACGGGCGATCCGACATCTGAAAGTCGCGGCTGTTTGGGGAACGCAAATTCTCCTCTATCCTATCTATATGGTTGTCCAAGCCAGTCTCACGGCTGGGCGTCAGCTTTCGGCAGAGGCAAAAGCGGGATGGATTCGATTAAAAGCTTTGACCCAATCCCAACCGCCAGAACAACCGCCTGCTGTTGATACGCCGATTCAACGGGTTCTTCAGCAAGTTGAAACGTTATCTTTACCTGAACCATCCCAATGGAATTCGACTGGGCGGTTGAAACCGCAGCTACACAAACAAAACCTGCCTACGCAGGTTTCCCAATCCTCACGGGTAGAAATTCAAGGCGTAGCCAGTCTCCTCGCCACCCGAACTCTAGTTCTAGTATCCGTCGCTAATGAAATTTTGGATATCCTCACCCCAGAACAACAGCAAAAACTGGCGGCGAGAATAAGCTGGGAATTGGCTACCCTGTATCGTCAGTGGCGCTTAGTTGATAATTTAAAGGTTTCCTGGGTACACCGCCAACTCAGTCACTTGGCTAAACCGTCTCTGTTTCTCCCCTTAAGACTATTCTGGCAACTCATGGCATGGGTGCAAACCAGTCCGGTTGCGATCGCGATTAATCTTTTCGGTGAGTCTACCTTATCAGACTATCAGGAACCCATGCCTGCGATCGCATCTCCCACCGAAATCCCCCAAAGCTTTGCCTATTCCTGGCTGCAACAATTCGCACCGGGGGGAACATTAGCCGCGATCGATGACACCATTGCCCAATGGGAAGCGCACCCGTTACAGACATCAAATCACGTTGCGATCGCACTCCGTCACCGCAGCCAAACTCTACTGCAAACCTTCAAAACCTCGTTCATCACTCCTCGACAATCCACTGATCCAACCCAGACATCAGCATCTCACTCCTTTTGGCTGGTAGGATTAATTTACGCCGCGATCGACTACTTTTTTGGTCAGCGTAGTTCTAACCAATTCCATCACCAAGACACAACCTCAGTTAATCCTACTGAGGACATTAATCAACGATTCGCTAATTCAACAAGTTTCGTCACCCTTCCTGGGGCAGAATTCACGTATAAAACTGAACCTGATCCATGGTTAACCTGGGATGATTTATTTGGGTGTCCAAACCCCACGTTCACACCAAATTCTGCTGTCACTAACTTTATTAGCTTGAAGGGAAACGTTACCCCAACGTTACCCCAACTTTCCCCAGGATTTACAGTCAAAAAAATGACTATCCGGAACAACGCTATTGGTGCTATTCTCCAGCGTTTTGGTTTCTATAAACAAGCTGAAACCCTACGGATAAGCGATCAAGAACAATCCAAGGTACAACAACAATCTGTTAGGCTTGTACAGAGTATTCAAGCTAAATTACTACGTTGGATTCCTCTCCTGAACCTAACCGAAAACGTCGATCAAAACCACAACCAAGTTACTCACACCCAAACGCAAATAGTTAAGTCTTTCCCTCCACTGTTATATCCAATAGCATTAAAAATTTCAGGACTTTCTACATTAGAAAATAACTTAAAATCTGGAACAGTAGTCAAGGTATTTCCGGCGACCTTATCAGAGCAAAATCCAACAAGTTTACCTGAGCCTTTACCCTCCTATTCATCTTTGCCGTTATCTTTTCATTCTGCCTTATCTTCACCACCCGAAAAACCCATTTCCTATTCCCAAAACCATGATATCGAACCTGCGCCCGACTGGATTGAAACGGAGGCAATTTCCACAGGATATGTTAAACACCCCTTAGAAGAAATCCTAGAATGGTTGGATGTAGGGATGCTTTTGCTGGAGGAGGTAACAATTAAAGCTTGGCAATGGATGCGACAATTTTTTACCAAGGACAATGCATGATATTACGTTAGGTTGAAGGTAGTGGAGGAGATGGGGTGATGGGCGAGTCATGTTCCAAACATGGTGCAAGAAGTGTCTGTGTGTAGGGGCGGGTTTAGGGATTAATATTGAATGTTATCCCTAGCTTAGCTGCAAAACCCGCCCGACCAAATAATATCATGTCCGGTTGAATACCCATAATTACGGTGATGGGTTGAGGGGTTGAGGGGGAGAGGGGGAGATGGGGTGAGGGTGATTTGCCGGACATCATATCCCTCCTTCATGCATCTTGATTTATATTATGGGTGATTTGCCGGACATCATATAACAAATGACAAATGACAAATGACAAATGACAAATGACAAATGACAAATGACAAAT
>CAKZMA010000234.1 GCA_937127375.1 uncultured Coleofasciculus sp.
ACTAATACCCATCTTGCTCGCTACTAATACCCATCTTGCTCGCTACTAATACCCATCTTGCTCGCTACTAATACCCAAATTAAATGCATAACAGCTTAACAAACTTCAAATCCTTACAGATGACCAATGACTAATAACAAATGACGCTCTCTACCTCTAACTTTAATTGTGTCCACCGATTTAGTGTACTTTGTCATTCTGAGCGCTGTCCTGAGCGAAGCGAAGGAACAGAAGCGAAGAATCTCTGGTTTACAGTATAGTCTGAGATACGTCAGCACGCGATCGCGGAATTTTCTCTGGAGCAAAGTGAAGGGTTTAGCATGACAGTTTAATACGTCTCAGACATCCGCTTATAAATTCCCATGAACAATGAACAATTAACCATCAACACTAACATGCCAAACCTATCGACACAGGAACCAGGGAGTCGGAATAGTCACTATCCTCGTGATCAAGAACTGTCTGAAACAGTTATAACCAATAATTCGGCTCAAACAGCAGTACCTAATCAGGTAAATTCATCTGAACTGATTAATGAAGATTGGTCATCGTTGACGAAGGAACTGATTGATACTGTACCGCGAGTTTGGACGCGGGGGTTGCTGTATTTTTTAGTCGTGTTTGCCGGGATTGTCTTACCCTGGGCAATGCTATCTAAGGTGGATGAAACCGGGAGTGCTAGAGGGCGACTAGAGCCGCAGGGAAATGTGTTTAAAGTGGATGCACCCGTGGCGGGGACAGTGGCTAAGGTTTTAGTCAAGGAAGGTCAATTGGTCACCAACAAACAGCCGTTACTGGAACTGGAATCCGAGGAGATTAAGAGCGAACTTCAGCAAGCTCAGACGAGATTAGAAGGGCAACAAAATCGGCTGGCGCAGTTGGAATTAATGAACAACCAATTACTTCTGGGAGTTCGCGCTCAACAGCAACAGAATCAGGCTCAAGCATTGGAAAAACAGGCTCAAGTGGAGCAAGCACGGCAAAATTTGGAGTCTCTCAGGAATTCTTACAATTTACAAAAGGAGGAGAAACTGGCTCAAGTCAATCAGGCAGAGAAAAACCTTGAATATAGCCAAACTGCGTTGAATTTAGCCGAAATTCGTTTAACTAAGGCACAACGAGAAGTCCAACGTTACCGCCAAATTCAGGAGCAAGGTGTGGTTCCCGAAATTAAAGTGATTGAGCAGGAAGATTTGGCTCAAGAACGGCAACGATTGCAGGAACAAGCGGAGTCGGATGTGCAGCAAGCTAAGTTGAGGAAGAAAGAGCAACAAAGCAGCTATCAGAGGATTATTTATCAAGCTCAGTCTGATATCGAACAAGCCAAACTACGTTTACAAGAGCAGGAAAAGAGCTATCAAAGTTTGATTCATTCTGGAGAATTGGCTATACTGAAAAGTGAAGAACAACTCAAAGAACTTGATGCACAAGTTACAGCTCTGAAAGCAGAAATTTCCCAAAGCAAAAGTCAGATTCAAGCTTGGGAATTTCAGTTAGAACAACGAGTATTACGCGCTCCAGTGAGTGGCACGATTTTTCAGTTACCGATTCAACGAACGGGGGCGGTAGTACAACCGACTACATTAATTGCTGAGATTGCACCCAAGAATGCTTCCCTTATTCTCCGGGCACAAATGGCGACATCAGAAAGTGGTACGCTGCGTGAAGGAATGCCTGTCAAAATGAAGTTTGATGCCTATCCGTTTCAAGACTACGGGGTAGTTGAAGGAACGGTAAGCCAGATTTCGCCCACGTCTAAGATAACGGAAACAGCTCAGGGAGCGATTGCTACCTTTGACCTAGAAATTAAGTTGAAACAGACTTGTATACAAACTTCACAAGGGTGTACTACCTTAACGCCGGGACAGACAGCAACGGCTGAGGTAATTGTTCAGCAGCGACGCATTATTGATTTTATTCTTAACCCGTTTAAAAAGTTGCAAAAGGGAGGTTTAGAACTGTAGATATCTAAAATAATCTGCATTAGAGTAGGTTGTTTAACAAATTTAATTTTGACAAAATCGGAGGAATAGGATGTCCCAAGTCATTACGATTACCAATGAAGACATTTTGAATCAGGTCAAGCTATCTTGCCAAATTCCTGATTTAATTGAGCAGATTGTGACTCGTAAGATTATTACGACTGCGGCTAGTGAAGCTGGAATAACGATGGATACTGAGGAACTCCAAGAAGCTGCAAATAAGCTTCGATTAATGAATAAACTTCTCAGTGCTGATGATACGTGGACGTGGTTGAAAAAACAGAGTCTATCTTTAGATGATTTTGAAGAAATTGTTTATTACACGGCTATCTCTGGGAAGTTAGCTGCTCATTTATTTGTCGATAAGGTTGAACCCTACTTTTATGAGCATCAGTTAGATTATGCGAGTGCAGTGATTTATGAGGTGGTGCTGGATGATGAAGACTTAGCGATGGAACTATTCTATGCAATTACTGCAGAGGAAATGAGTTTTTATGATATTGCTCAACAATACATTCAAACTGTGGAGTTGCGGCGAAAAGGAGGATATCGAGGGATGGTTCAACGTCAGGATATGAAGCCGGAGATTTCGGCTGCTGTTTTTGCTGCTACGCCGCCGCAGATGCTTAAGCCGATTATGACGTCTCAAGGGGTACACTTGATTTTTGTTGAGGAGATGATTCAACCGGAATTGGATGAGAAAGTTCGCCTTGAAATTGTTTCAGATTTATTTACTGCATGGCTGAAGCGAAAAATTGAGCAAGTTGAAATTGTTAGTCGGCTCGAATCAAACAACATGGATTAAATTGAGCGTTTCATTTGTGTAGATAATCAGCCATTTAAACCTTGAAAGCCATCTGATGAGCATCAGATGGCTTTGTTTATTCTGCCCGAAACTTGCTATACCGTAATGTTTCGTTACTCGTCTTGACTATCTCCCTAAAAAAACATCTGCCTCATAACTACCGTTAGAGACAGATATTAGGATTACTAAGACAGACTAATTGACGGACAAAAGCCCAAGCTAAGTAGTTCCTTAGAAGGGGTATTTACTTTTGTCTTTAGTATCAGTTAATCTATCGTCGGCGCAGGGTGAAAGTGATCGTGGTAGTTATAGTTATAGTGATTGTAGGGGTGATCATTACCCCACCCTGAACACTCAATTCCTGTTCAGACAATTCTTGCAAATAGCTTTCAGAATCATTAAACAGATCAAAACCCGATGGAGACAAGTTTGAAATTGCAATGTTAGCCATTGAAAAATATCCTTCTATCACGTTAGTTGTTTGGGGTAAACTTAAGCGTTTGCTTGTTTAACCCTACTACTATAGTAGAATTTAAAATTATATGTGTAAAGCTTAAAATCAGCATTGACAAGAAATAAAAAGCACAGTTTTTTGTAGGATTCATTGGCTTACGTTTTTAGTATTGGAAAAGGCATTGAAGATCTGTAGGGGCGGGTTTCACTACTATCTTTTGATTGCACCCAGATAGGACTAAACCCGCCCCAATTTTTGCTATTTCATGGTTACTATGGTAGTTTCTGCACTTGGCGATGAGCAGTCCTGGGATTCACTTTAAAACCCTCTGATATAATTCAGAGGGCTTATAATTAAGGATTACTTCTACTTATTAAATAGAAGCTTATCCTGGCGCTGTTTACAGCATCTTATTCATTCTACAATTATGTAGATCAAAGACGCATTATCCAGGTCTGTGAGGGCTTTTAGGTTTTGATTGAGCAGCCGAAGCGATGATTGAGACTGTATAGGCTACTAGAACAACAACAGCACAGGCAGGTGTTGATATAGCACCTCCATATATTCCTGTTCCTAATTCGTCCTCAGATAGTTCTTTCATGTAACTTTCTGAGTCAGAGAACAAGTTGTATCCTTCAGGCTTCAAATCGGAAACTTTGATTGTAGGCATGGAATATTTTATCCCTATTCAAAGATGTACAAGGTAGTAGATTTCTTCTACTACCTTGTTTTTATTGTAGTCTATACACAGCATAAAACCGTAATGATAAATGAAAAAACAGGGAAATAATTAATACATTTTTTCCCCTAAAACATTGGATTTTAGTCTAAAAAAATGCCCCTCAGGTGAGAGACAAGCAGGAAGATTAGTTTTAATTTATCAATAGCTGTAAGTTTAGGCTCAACTCAATATATTGATACTTAGGATTATTTCATTAAAACTATTGAGCAAGATGTGTAGAGTGGTTTTTCTTCTCTAGCCAAGCCTGAAATAGATACTCCAACATTTGCTCCCTTACTTCCCTCAATTCAATCGGCAACCACTTCTCAAGTTTTAGAATGTGGTAGCCTAGTTGTGTTTGAATAGGATCAATCACTTCTCCTTCAGAGCGATTGGTCACAGCTTGGGCAATTTCTGGTTGTAACTCTGCGAGAAAGTGAATACCCAAAAAACCACCATTTTCTTTTGACTGCTTCCCTTGAGAATAGTCCAGAGCTAAAGCGCAAAACGAAGCGGGCTTTACTCGGATAAGTTGGATGATTCTCTCAGCCTCCACCCGTTCATACACTAAAATCTGAGATAGAGCGACGCGCCGATAATCATTGCGGTTACTCATATAATGAGTATCAACAGTTTCACCGAAAAGAATTTCCTTTAACCGTTGTGTCAGTAGTGATACCTGAATTTCTCGTGACCAATCCTCTACAGTCATACGCTGCTGTGCCAACCATGCCGAGGTTTCAGGCGCACTTAACAGCTTATGTTCTTGACGGAAGCTATCCCCTGCGGCTTGTAACTCTTCCTCAGAAATAACAATTCCTAGCTGCTTACAGGCATTCATAATCACGGCTTCTCGTTCAATCGCAGCAGCTATTTTAGCTATTTGGCGAGAACGTCGTAGATATGCAAGTATTTCCTCGTCGGTTGCTGGTGGAATGTCTGGTCGTGATAATTTAGAGATCAAATCTTCTGACATACTTTTGAAGGAATTAATGGATATTGGTTAACGATTAGATAGGGCAAAGTAATTTTTCATTGAAAATATCTTCAACTTGGATTTTCCTGAGATGTAAATCGCCATAGAGATTGAGATAATCAATTTCTGTAGCCGTTAATTTGCCCTTTCGGATAGCTGCGATCGCGGCATCAATTTCCCATCGCTCTTGTAAACCCATTAAGCAGACATCCACACAATTTTGGCTTAAAGAGTAGCGGTAGAAATCAGGCACTGAAGGTCGCCAACACCCCTTTGGCAGACCGGGGGGAGCTTCCCAGAGCGCTCCTGAATGAGAACCCGTAGACTTAAACGTAACAATACCGGGTCGTTGTGGGTTCTGCACATCTAACGGATTGAACAAGTGACTCTGGGCAGACCGATGAGCAACATTATGACGAACCATCACCACATCCAATAGTGGACTATTAGACCACATCCTTGCTAGATTGACATCGTGAAAAGAAGCACCAATATAACGAACAGCTCCCATTTGCTTGAGTCGCTCTGATGTGCCAATCATTCTTTCGACCGTGCGCTGATAAACAGAATTAGCGCCTCTTAAATCGGGAGAAAGCTGCAAGCAATCCTTTAAAACTGATCCATCATTCGTACCCACCCAGCCCCAAAACAATATATCAATGTAGTCAATTTTTAGTTCCAGAAACTGATCTAATAACGCCGAGATTGCCATCTCAGGACTTTTGATGTAAGTTACCGTCGCCAGCACCACTTTCTCGCGTACCGATGATTTCCGCCCGCATAATTTACGCAGGGCATCAGACATGGAACTATAGATATAGTGGTGCAAATCACTCGAATAAAAAAAGTAGTTAATTCCTTGCTCGAAAGCGTAGAGAGTGTCTTCACTGGAAATGCCACCACCACCCCCTAATCCCAGACAACTAACGGTTAAATCAGTCCGCCCTAGTTTACGGTAAAAAGGCAAATCAGACTCCGAACTTTTATTCACAATAGGGCGGATTTCCCGTGATGAGACGACTGGCGACGGCGTGAGATCAGTTAGTTTCATCGATTCAACGGTGTGTAAATGTCTTCCGAGTTGGCGTTGAGGTAGGAACGCTGCCAGTCAATCCCCAAGCGGGAGAATTGCTGGAGGATAGCGTTCATCCGACGATTTGGCGAGTCATCCCCCTTCTGCCAAGCATCCAGTAAACCATTGGCAACAATTTGGCAGCGATTCATCCCAAAACTTTCTTGGGCTGCAAATTTATGATCAGGTTCCTCTGCTAAACCTAGCCCAGGTGCAAGTAATTTAGTGAATAGAGGCACCTCTGGGTGAAAATGCCCTCGTGTTTGGGCATAAATACTCTCAAGAACCTGACGAACAGCCTCATAGTTAGACTTCTCAAAATAGAGAACTCCTGAGTCATAACGTTCATAGTCAGTGGGGTTGTATAGTGCCTTAAAGGTAAATGGAATGGAAATGTCGTTCAACTGCTGTGTCAGACTATTCATGAGTGCGATCGCGCCTTCAGGGGTTAGGCTGAAGTAGACGCGCACCAGCTCTGGAGAGTAGCCTGGATGATGATGACTCTGGAACCCTGCATCGCCAACTGCCATGTAAAACCCGTTTTGTACAACATTTTGGGGCATCCGAATCGCTACCCAGTTCCCTACATCCGTCTGCATTTCAACAGGTTGGAGATGTTGCGATCGCTGGATATGTAACGTCAAACCGTTCTTCATTACAGCAAGAGTGCCATCACTCTCTTGCCTGACGACATACCAACCCGGATCAAAATATCCCTTTCCCTGATTGCTTTGGTGCAATTGTTCGTAAAATCCAACATCTACCCCCAAAACAGTCTTATTTTCCAGATCCAAGGGCAAATTATTCCCCTTCCCATCGAGTGCTAGGGCAGTTCGCATCGAACCGTTGTAATAAATACCGTAGAGAAAATTACATAGTTGCAGACTCAGATACTTCTGCTGTATCTGTTCAGGCATTGTCTGAAAACGGGCAACTGCCTCAGCCGGTAATTCCCATGGTTTGTAGTCTGGATGACGTATCGAGAATTTAGACTGAATCTCAACCTTATTAACAATATCATCCAGAACATCCAGTAATCGCCCAGTTGCCTCAGTCGTTCGCTGAGTTTGAGGAGAATCGAGTAATTGCATAATCGTTTGATTGTAACTAAATATCTTGGAACTTACGCTTCTTTCTTACTCCCCTCTCCCCCGCGTGGGAGAGGGGTTGGGGGTGAGGGGGGTTGTGGCTTAAGTTGACACGGATCGACACAGAAGATCCCCTAATGTGGCATTTGTGCTACGCTGAGTCAATTGAACCGCCGCCGCACCAAAAATCGTCGCCATAGATTGTTCCGGACGACATAACAACGTCTTGGCAACTTGAAGCATGGCAATCCCCATATTGCCAAAAGACTTTTGATACTGAATCATCGCCTGAATCTGTTGAATCAACGCCAAACCCGCAAATTGCACCACCCGACGCAAGAAATCAGGGCGATGGTCTAAGATTTCCGGGAATGTGTCAAAATAAGCTTGAGTCAGAGCCGCAATGGAAGGCTGAAGCTGTTCTAGGGGTGTCGTAGCTAAACCCAGAGACTCTTCGATACTGAGTGAATTACTGATCACCAAGCTACTGAGCCAAATTTGCACATAGCTAGCAATCAATGTTCCCAAATCAAACGCTGGATCTCCCCACGTCGAGCGTTCCCAGTCAATAACACGGACAATGCTATCACTGGTTTGCTGCCAATCGCTGTGAACCAGGATATTATTCAATTTCAGGTCATTGTGCGTCAGACAACAGGCAGAAAACGCACTGCCTAATTCCGCGATCGCACACCCCAAACTATCATACCGCTGATACAGGGCAAAAAACTTCAACCCATCAGCAGGCACTTGACCGAAAATTTCGGGTCCAATTCGTTCCAACCCCTGAATCAACTTAGGGACTTGCTCACTTGTAAGAGTATCCGACTGTTGAACAAAGAAACCCTGATAATCTTGACAGTTAAACGTATCACGATGGAGAGTCGCCAAGAACGTACTAATTGCCACCGCAATTTCTGTGGGAAAACTATTTTCCTTACTGTAGAATTCCATTAAATCCTGGTAATCATCCAGGTAACGGCAGACAAGAATTGAATGATCCCGATCAAAATGCAACACGTCTGGTAGAAATGGGCGTAGATTTTCAACCTCTGGAAATTGCTGTAAAAACAGTTGCATTTGCCACTCACCCCAAAACTCACCAGCCGCTTTCCCATCCTGATTGTGCCGTTCCTGCTTAACCAAAAGCTTATGAGTGTCGGTCAACTTTACTAATAAGTTAAAGTTTTTGGCAGCAACTGGCTCAACCTGACTGAGATCTGGTTCTGAGGAATTGCAGAAACCATGCTTGACTAAATACTCGAAAACATTATGTGAATTTAACAGGAATGTCATAACCAATGAAGCTATCAACTTAAATCAAATGGCACGGATACAAGACTAATGTCGCTCCAGTAACCGGAAAAAAGAACCGGACTCTCTAGAGTTATCTAAACCTGAATGGGTAAATTATTGAAGTCGCTAAAACTGATTTGAGTGACCATGGGTCAGCGCTTAAATTCAGTTTTATCTGACTTTTAACAATCTAACGTTACTATAATTTACTAAAACTACAGGCGGCAAGCTTATTCTGGAACTTGTTTAGAAAAAAATAAATGAATTGGATCTCATCTTCTTGCCTGACAACAGAAAAACCGATTGAATTGGGGTAATCTGTCAGATTGGTGGGATTGAACCGCCTAGGGAAAAACGCAGAATCCACCCTTTCTCTAACTCCTCCAACTCAGCCCCTGTCTAGGACAGCCCATTTAAGCCTAGACTGCTTGTTACGGGTGAGAACAGTACAAGCTACTCAAGCTGAACCAATTTTTTTCAAAACTATGGATAATTAGTGTGACAGTTTTTTCCGAAACAAAACCATAAATGGCTTTCTACAGCGCTTTTCAAGTCAGTGAGGTACACAGACAGATCTCCGACTTCTTCAAGAAGTCGGAGATCTTGCTTAGAGACTGTACCTCATCAACCTGAAATCTGCTGTATCTGTTTCTCTTAAGTAGCTGGAGACAAACTTTGTACCACACCTCAAATGAAAATGCTATACTACCTAGCCATAATTGTTTTACCACTTAGGTAAAACACCCATCTGGCAAATATCCGGTATTAATACCTAGCTAAAGAGATACTGCATATCCTTACTCTCGATCAGAGATAGATAAGCTAAAAGTCATTTATACTTTCCCTCGATGGAAGACGAAACGATGCGTATACATCTCACCCGCCTCAGCTTTGCCACACTACTGCTTTGGGAAATCGGTGTCTCTTTACCACTAACCCTTAGTCTCTCACCTGTAGTCGCCCAGGCACAAACGATCCCCGATGAAACTCAAGCCGATCGCTTATTCCAAACCGGCACTGAGCAATTTCGCCAAGGTCAGTTAAAACAAGCCTTACAAACCTATCAGCAAGCCCTCACCATTCATCGAGAACAGGGTAATTCCCTTCAGGAAGCCAAAACCCTTAACCAGCTTGGAGAAGTTTACAACGGATTGAGTCAATATACTCAAGCACAGGAGGTTTTGCAGCAAGCCTTAGCCATTTTTCGTCAACAGAAGCATCGCCTTGGGGAAGGGTTAGCTCTGAATCATCTGGGAGAAAGTTACCGCAATTTGGGACAATTGCAAACTGCCCTCAAGCATCATGAACAAGCCTTGGCAATCCTGCGAGAGTTGGGTAATCATACCCAAGAAGCTGCAACTCTCCATAACATCGCCTCAGTTTACGAAATTCAAGGACAGTACGAAAACGCCATCCAGTTCTACGAGCAAGCCTTAGTTATTCAGCGCCAGGAGAAGGATCGGTTGGGGGAAGGAAGAAGCCTGATTGGACTAGGGAATACTTACATCCACTGGAAACGGTATCAAAATTCTTTGCAGAATGCAGACAAAGACTTAAAGCTCTATCAAGATGCTCTCCAGGCTTACGAACAAGCCTTAGTTATTATGCGTGAACTAGGTGATTCGCCTCAGGGTGACAGCTACGCTGCACGGCTTGGTGAAGGCTGGAGTCTCAATGGGTTGGGTATGGCTTACGCCTCCCTAAACACAACAGATGCCGAAGATGTTTTGAAGTTCTATGAGCAAGCCTTAGTCATTATGCGTGAGGTCGGAAATCGGGCTGGGGAAGCTACGGTTTTGTTTAATATTGGCAGAGCTCAGCGCTTTAAGGGTCAATTTGACCGCTTCGGAGAAAGCCAATTTGACCCCCTATTTGACCCTATCCGAGAATATCGACAGATTTCGTTGGACTTCTATGAGCAAGCTCTAGCGATTGCACGGGAGATTGGTTATCGTCCTTTAGAAGCAGAAATCCTTAAAAAGCTTGGGGATCGGGAGGAAAATTCGGAAACGGAACTGGAATTTTACCAGCAGGCTTTAACCGTTGTGCAGGAGGTGGGAAATCGTCCTTTAACGGACATCATCCTGCGGAATATTGCCCGAAGCTACAATGCGCTGGGATACCTTCAAACCGCTCAGGAGTATCGCGAACAAGCGTTGGCAATCAGACGGGAGCTGGGTATTAAGGAAGAGCCAAGTCTTTGGCAAGGAGCTACCCTGGTTACTTATAGAAAAGTAAACGATAAATTTACATTGGTGACGAGGCTGGAAGGAGAAGCCGTAATCCACTATGAACAGGGAGATGCTCACGCCAATCGCCAACGATACCAAGCGGCTTTGGAGTCTTACCAGCAAGCTTTGACAATTGTGCGCCAACAAGGAAACCGTTCTTGGGAATGGGTAATTCTCAACCAGATAGGGAAAACTTACCAAGGATTGGAACAAATCCAACCTGCCTTAGAAGCATATCAGCAAAGCGTAGTAATCAGGCGGGAGGTGTATAAACAGGCTCAACAAGAACCCATTCCCTATACGATTCGGGTAGCTGATCGAGTTAATATTAATGTCTCAGAAGGCATTAAACTGGAGGAGGCAATTAGCAATGGAGTGATTCCGGTAGGAGAAGGAGAGCCGATTACTACTCCTATTTCGATTACTGAAGGATTAAAAGTTACGGCTGGTATGCGAGATAGTCCAGAGTTCTATTCACAAAACGAAGAAGAAGAAACCCTAACTAATATGGGGGATATTTACCAATCTCTAGGACAGTACCAAGCGGCATTAAAGCCTTATGAAGAAGCCTTGGCAATTGTCCGGGAAGAGACAGAGGGGGATTATCACAGGCAGGGACAAATAATCTTTAAGCAGATGGGGAAAGTTTACGAAAAGTTAGGACAGCACCAAGCGGCACTAGAGTCCTATCAGCAAGCTTTAGAAATTGCCCAAGGTTACTGGGGCAATTCTGACCAAATACCTATCCTGCTCACTCAGATTGGCAAAGCTTACGAAACCTTAGAACAGTACCAAGCGGCACTAGAATCCTACCAGCAAGCTTTAAAAATTGCACAGGAACGTAGAATACAATATCGCAGTAAAGAAATAGGGTTCCGTCGGGCTGGTATCGCTTACGAAAAGCCTGATGAAGAGGTAATTCTGAATAGTATTGGGACAGTTTACGAAAAGCTAGGACAACCTCAACTTGCCCAGGACTATCGGGAACAAGCCTTGACATTCAAACGGAATATGGGCAACCCTCCTGAGGAGATAACGATTGGGAAGGCAGTTCTACTGACTGAAATTGATAAAAATGAGAACGAAGAAACCCTTGTCCAAGTACACAGGCTTGAAGGAGAAAGTGCCACCCTTGTTGCGGCTGGAAATACTGCAAATAATCAAGCGGCTTTGGAGTCTTACCAGCAAGCCTTGGCAATCGTCCGCCAACAAAGCAACCTCCCTTGGCAGGGAATAATCCTCCATCTAATCGGTTCAGTTTATGAGAAATTAGGACAAAATCAAGCAGCACTAGAGTCTTATCAACAAGCCCTAGTATTTATTCAGGAAATAGATAACCATCCTGGAGAACAGGCAACTCTCCTCATGCTGTTTGGAGGGGGTGCTGGTGATATCATCGATATTCGCTCGGAGTCTGGTAAAGTCACAACGTTTAATCGGGCAGGTGGAGTGATTTTATGGACACCGGAAACAGAAGAACTCTTAATTAAGATCGGGGATGCTTATAAATCCATAGGGCAAAACCAAGCGGCATTAAAGTCTTATGAGCAAGCCTTGGAACTTGTCCTCAAGAATGAAAAATTAAAATTATTAACGGAAGAAGAAGTTCGCAGTAAAATTGCTTCAGTTTATAATAACTCACAATACCAAGCTGCATTAGAATCATACCAGGAACTTCTTGCCAATCCACGAAACCGTGAAAATTCTTTGCTTCTTAACAAAATTGGCACCGTTTACAAAAACTTAGGGCAATACCAAGCTGCCCTCGAATCCTACGAACAAGCCTTAGCAATTATCCGCAAACAGAAGCAGCGATTGCCAAACTTTACTCCTGATAACCAAGAAGGAATAATCTTAAATAACGTTGGCGCAGTTTACGAGGAATTAGGACAGTATCAAGCCGCCCTAGAATCTTATCAACAAGCCTTAACAATTGTCCGCAGTTTGAATGGGCGGGGCACGACTCTAATTAATATTGGTTCAGTTTATGAAAAAATGGGACAGCATCAAGCTGCCTTGGCGTCTTTTCAGCAAGCGTTAGCGGTTGCTCGTGGCATAAACTCTCGTCCTGCGGAAGGGGTAATTCTAATTAACATTGGTCAAGTTTATGACCGTGTGGGACAACCGCAAGCAGCTTTGGATGCCTATCAGCAAGCCCTAGCCATTGTGCGTGAGGTAGATAATCGGGCTGGCGAAGGATGGGCGCTCAATAATATTGGAGAAGCTTACTATAATCTGGGACAGCATCAAACCGCTCTAGAGTATTACCAGCAAGCCTTGGCGATTCGGGAAGAGGTTGGCGATCGCGCTGGTAAAGGAGTAACGCTTTACAACATGGGTGCTGCATTAGAAGCACAAAATCAACTGGAATTAGCGATTATTTTTTATAAGCAATCGGTTCAATTCCGAGAAGAAATTCGGCGAGATCTTCAGGGACTGCCCCAAGACCAACAAGACTCCTATACCCAAACCATTGCTGAAGATTATCGCCATTTAGCTGACTTATTATTACAACAAAACCGTATCCTCGAAGCCC
>CAKZMA010000235.1 GCA_937127375.1 uncultured Coleofasciculus sp.
AACCCTAAGTACTCCCTACGACTCTTGCTTGTGAACCCGATTCACCGGAAACTAGAAAAGTTGTGCCAAAACTCGTCCAGTTGAGGGGGAGAAAATTGTGACGTTTACTTCAATTCATGCTTGTCGAAAAAGCATCCGCCAAAGGATGGAAAAATGCCGCAGGGGTACGTTAGTTCTCATCGAAGGGATTGACGAGACCAGATTTTACCGACAAGCGCATCCGGATTTTAGTCCCGTGGGTTGGCATTTGGGTCATATTGCGTTTACGGAAGCGTACTGGATTCTAGAACGTTATGCTGGCTTAAAACCCCTGTTCCCAGAGTATCATCGGCTTTTTGCGGCGGATGGTTTACCCAAGTGCGATCGCCAAAAATTACCGTCCTTGGCAGAAATTCAAGATTATCTGGATATCGTCAGAACTCAAGTCTTTGACTATCTGGAAATTGCCCCCCTGGATCACCAAGAACGCTTATGGCGATGGTTACTTCAGCACGAGAGTCAACATACTGAAACCATTGCCTTTATCTTGCAATTACACCGCCTATCGGCTCATGGTAATACCTTGTGCCAAACTGGACGCACGCCTAGGTCATTCGTTCTGACTGAATCCTTTGCACCTCAAGGAGATAAGACGCCGGATAAAGGACAGATGATTGAAATTCCGGCGGGTGAGTTTGAGATGGGAAGCGATGAGATTGATGCAATGGATAACGAACGCCCATGCGATCGCGTTTTTTTAGATACCTACTGGATCGATCGCTACCCGGTTACCTGTCAACAGTATCGGGCTTTTATTGAAGCGGGGGGATATCAAAATCATAACTGGTGGTCTATAGAAGGATGGAAATGGTTGCAGGATAATCCTGTCGCCTATCCCCTCTATTGGTCCGATGAACCCTTTTGGGATAATCATCCGGTTTATGGGGTGAGTTGGTATGAAGCCGAAGCTTATGCTAATTTTGTCGGCAAGCGATTACCCAGTGAAGCTGAATGGGAAAAGGCGGCGAGTTGGGATGTACAAAAGGGATGTCGTCACATCTATCCCTGGGGTGATACGGAACCCACATCCTATTCTTGTAACTACGATAATACGGTAGGACACACCACGCCAGTTGACGCCTATCCCCAGGGAAAAAGTGCATCAGGTTGCTACGACTTGTTGGGGAATGTTTGGGAATGGACAGCTAGTTGGTTTGATGGATACAAAGGGTTTGTCAGTTATCCTTATCGCGGCTATTCTCAAGCCTATTTTGATGGCGAACATCGAGTTTTGCGCGGTGGTAGTTGGACAACTCGTCCGTGGGCGATGCGGTGTAGTTTCCGTAATTGGTATTATCCCAGTGTGCGTCAGATTTTGGCTGGGTTTCGCTGTGCGACGGATGGATAATTAGTTAGGACTTACGCAAAGCCTCTATGTGTAGTGGCGTGGCACACCTTATTTGGTGGATTAGAATTGTAGGGGCGCAAGGCTTGCGCCCGGTTTAAACGTCAAATCTATTCCACAATTTTAGCTGTGCCACGTCAGTAGGGTGTGTTAGCGTAGCGTAACGCACCTTTGTCTCGATATGTGGTGTAGCTGCGGAAGTCCTGATTAGCGACAGATGATCAGGGCGGGTTTTGAATTGACGTTATCATCAATAGCGAAACGTAATTCCCTAAACCCGCCCCTACAGACGCGATGCGCGAAACGTCTTTAACCCTAAAATCTATTGTTTATCTTTATAAACTTTTAACCTATTAACGACTTCTACTATTAATTACAGCCGCAAACAGCAGATAAAGCACACCAAAGGCAATGGCAACTTCTTCAGCCCATTTCGAGCCATAGATTCTATACCAGTTATCGAAACTTCGTAAAATACGAAGGATTACCTCTATGCCCCAATCCAGAAGTTGAAACCCAATATAAATTAATGCAGCTACTCCTAATGCTTGGATAAAAGCATTCTTGAATAAATCATTCATGACATTTTTTTATTTAGCCTTAAGCAAGATCCCCGACTTCTTGGAGAAGTCGGGGATCTGTCTGTATACTGCACTGTATGCGATCGCCTAACTTTATTTGGTATCTTTGGCTACAGTTTTCTCCGTCGATTCCGGAAAGGCAGGTTAAACTTAATAGAAAAAGCTGCTGAAGGGAGGTTATAAAAATGGATGAAGTTGTCAAAAAAATTGCCGCATTGGGATTACCTGGGGTGATTCTGGTGGTGACGATGGCGGCGACAGGATTGACAGGGGCGGCGGCGATCACGGCGGCTTTAGCTTTTCTGGGGGGTCCGGCGGGAATGTTAGGCGGAATTGCGGTTTTGGGATTGACGGGTTGAATTCTGCGATCGCACAAATTAGACGAGATTTGGCTTAACTTTTATCCGATGGAGGTGCTACATAGGCGAGAGATTCTTCATTCCGCTTCGCTCCATTCAGAATGACACTAATATAGTGATATAACAATGTCATGCTGAGTGGAGTCCGTAGCGAAGCGAAGGAACGGAACGAAGCATCTCATTACTCAATTCAAGAGACCAAGGTTTCATATTCCGAAAAATGCTCCAATTATACTAATCCAACCAAGAAAGTGAATACGTATTACGTCTACATGATGACGAATCGTTCAAAAACGCTTTATACTGGCGTGACAAATGATTTATATCGTCGCGTATACGAACATAAACAAAAGCTGATTCCTGGATTTACTCAAAAATATAATATTAATCGACTCGTTTATTATCAGGAAACTTCAGATATCAGGGAAGCAATCGCCCGTGAAAAGCAGATTAAAGGGTGGTTACGTGCTAAAAAGATTGCTTTGATTGAATCGGCAAATCCTCAATGGCGTGATTTGAGTGCGGATTGGTTTGAGACGTAGTGCTATATGTTCGTGACATATTGGCACATAGTCTTCGTTGCGC
>CAKZMA010000236.1 GCA_937127375.1 uncultured Coleofasciculus sp.
GCATTCTACTGAACAGGGATTAGGTAGAATCAGAACAAATCAGATTGGTTTGAGTAAGCTGACGGCTGATTTAGATTGAACGGAGGGAGACAATCGATATGGCATTTACAGCGAGTGTTATTTCAACGAACGAATGGGGAGCTAGACCCCCAAAACAGTGGGCGGGGCAAACGAGACCGCAATATATTATCATTCATCATACGGCGACTCCTAATCCCCCCAATGATGTCTCCAGAGGGACATTAACGGGGGCTAAAACCTTCGCCCGCAGCATTCAAACAGCCCATACGGATGGCTTTGGCTGGATTGATTCGGGTCACAATTTTTTGAACACGACGGGCGGATATTTGCTAGAAGGTAGACATGGAAGTCTGAATGCGGCTAAACAAGGACGCAGTGTGCGGTCATCCCATGCGGGTAGTAATAAAGGGAATCAGTCGCCAGGTATTGAAAATGAAGGAACATTTATCACCTATCAAATGAATGCCAAACAGTGGGATAGTTTGGTTGAATTGTGCGCCTCGATTTGCTCAACGACTAAGATTAACCCGGATAATATTCTCGGACATCGCGACTTTTCTCCCACTCAATGTCCTGGGGATTGGTTATATAGTCAATTACCTCGCTTACGCCAGGAAGTCCGTCAGCGATTAGGATCATCTTTCATCGAAGTTTTGCGGGAAGGAGACACCGGACTACGAGTGAAGGAACTCCAGCAAATTCTCAGCGCTCAAGGGTTTAATCCGGGTCCAATTGATGGTATTTTTGGCGCGGGTACTGAAGATGCGGTGGTTTTGTTCCAAAAGTTTTATGGGTTAGAACCCGATGGTTTGGTTGGACCGGCGACATGGAAGGTGTTAGAACGGGTGTCTCAACCGACACAGCCACCTCCTACCGACACTGGGACTCCGACAGCGCCGGATACAACACCGGGGGGAAGTACACCTTTGAATCCACAAACTCCTTTCACCCAAGTTCAACTCCTCGATACCTATAAGTATTACCGGGAACTTCCCCATCAAACCCAAGCCATTCAGTGGTTACAAGCACAACTATCTGAGGCGACATTGGTGGAGTTTTCCCAAAAATGGCGCAATCAACCGTTAGAACCGTTTTTACCACTCCAGGAAGGTTCCGTGGGTTCTCAAGTGAAGCAAGTCCAAGAGGTTTTGCAGCAAGAAGGCTTTGATCCGGGTCCTGCTGATGGGATCTATGGTCCCAAGACAAAAGCCGCCGTTATTGCGTTTCAGCGCTCAAAGGGGATGACTGCAGATGGGATGGTGGGGGCGGTGACGTGGTCTGTTCTGAATTTAGTATAAAACGCTGGAAGTCTAACCTTTGATTGTACTAAATGTTGCCTACATGTCTTACTTTGATTGAATGTAGGAGGATGTCACCTTAAGTGTAAGTTGGGCAAAACCTTCAGAAGTCCTGAAGAAGTGCCGTGAGATTGCATCGGGCATAGCCCACAACTTTAGGAGAGCAATCCTGTAGCTGAAAGAGAATTTGCAGCAGGGTTTGAGAGAGGGAATTGCCATAGACACGAAATAATTGTTCCTGGAGTTGACCGAGAATGCGATCGCCTGCAATATCATCAGTACCGGGGCGCATTAGCCAGTGGGTTCTCAAGATGTGCAGATGGCTGATATCATCGCTTTGGATAACCTGATTAATTTCCCTGACGGCTTGTTCTATTAATCGATCTGTTACCACTTTCATCACCATGGGTTGTAGGGTAAAGGAGGGTGTATCAGCGCTGAATCGTTTTTCCAGGAGCGATCGCGTCTCCAACGCCGCAATTCCGGTTAAAATGACACTCGGATCAGAAGCATAGAGCAAATGGCTTTGTAATCGGCATAATGAGATGGGTTCCTGCCAAATGGCTAACCAGTAGGCAATGGATCGTTCAGATTCAGACAATCTATCGAATTGCTGGGTGAGTAACGCTTGCAGGCGATCGCCGACAACAATGGTATTCTGGTAGCGAAATGCGTTTACATTCCCAGCAAAAATTGACTGAATCAACGGTATTATGGTTTTCAATGCCAATGGATTACCCCGGTACAGTTGACACAGAGCCGATAATCCCTGTTCTTGACCCGTGAATCCTCCAGTTTGCAGTAATGCCATTGCATCAGCCTGTTCTAAGCCTTGCAACCTTAAACAGCGAACCCATTTCGAGTTAGCCGCGATCGCATCAAATCCGGGGAGTTGTTCGCGACTGGTGATTAGAATACAACTCTGATGGCGGTTGCGGCTTAAGGTTTGCCACAATTTACTGTAGTCCTGAATATTGTCTTTCTGGTGCAACACCGAATCAAATCCATCAAGAACCAGTAGACAGCGACGTTGTTGGAGATGATGTCTGAGTTGCCTTATTCCTGAGTGAATATCTTGAATAACCGTTGGTTCAAAGGTATTCAGGATACTGTCGAGTAGGGCTAGCAGGGAGGGTTGGTAAGTTAGCGATCGCCAGAAGAGACAATCAAAGTCCGACTGAATGCGATCGCATAGAGCTACAGTTAAGGCGGTTTTGCCAATCCCACCCATGCCTACGATTGCCACGAGTTTACAATCGTCTGTAGTAATCCATTCTTCTAAATGATTTAACGATTGAATTCGTCCATAGAAATGATCCAGATCCGGCGCTTCATCCCAATCAATCAGGGGAGACTGGAGTTCGGGTACATTAGAGTTTAGGTGTTCCGGGAATTGTGCGATCGCCTGCCAATCGCTGATACCCACGGCTTGACAGATAGAAATAAAAGCATCTTTTTGAATCCGTTCCCCGCGCCAAAAGCGGCGTAGAGTCGCTCTGGAGGTATGAGCATCTTCCCACCAACAGGCGGTGCTAGTTTTCGTCCAGCCATAACGTTTCCTGGCTCGGTCTACAATGGTTAATCCTTCTG
>CAKZMA010000237.1 GCA_937127375.1 uncultured Coleofasciculus sp.
ATAGCGCCAGCACCCAACCAGACATCATCCGCGATCGCAACGGGTCCTTTTGAGTATACTCCCTGTTCCATCATCGGAATATCCCAACGGTCTGATAGATAGCGTCCACCGCCGATGTAACAGTTACCAGCAATTAACACAGAACGACCAATAACGATTCCCGTTGAAGACGAGAGAATTGTATTACAGCCAATATCAGTTTTGGAACCAATGACCACTGGACCCGTTTTACCCTGGATTACGCAATTTCGGGAAACAATTACATCATCTCCTAGGTGAACCCCTTCTTCTCCAGCGCCGCTAGCGTCTAAGAGTCCATAATCATCAATAGCCACCCGATTTCCCAGGGTAATCCGTCCAGGATGACGCAAGACAATACCTTTGCCGAATATAACCCCGTTCCCCACATCTTGGAAAAGATGGGGATACAATCGTTTACGAAAGACATATCCTAAGCCACCCGAAAGATTACCAAATAAAGAAGTGATTAATTCATATTTTAGTAAGGATAAAAGGTAATCATTTCCTAAAACTTTAGTTTGATAGCGCTTGATGACAGAGGATTCGGTTTGACTCAGTTGCTCTGTTAAGGGAGTCTTAGAGACTAGGTTTGTCGTTTCGGGTGTTACCATCATTGGTTCCTCTAGTTTAGCGGATTAAGTTTTCAGGTTAGTTGTTTGGATAATCTTAATAATAATCAATCTGATTGATACCCTATTGTATTGGTTTGCCAATAATTTCTTCTAACGGTAACAATACCGTTCTATTTAATCCATCCTTGATCCAAATACCATTTTGCTAGTTCTTTGAGTCCTTCTTCATCCGAATGCGCTGGCACAAACCCCAGTAAATTGTTCATTTTACTGGTATTAAACGAGCGGTCTTTGGTATAAAAGGCTAATCGCCGTCTATAAATAGGGGGTTCTATACCCAAAGGACGGCAAATCACTTCAAAGAGATAACCTAAGGCAAACATCGGAGCAGCCGGAAACTTGATAAATTTAACTGAATTTCCGTAATAGTCACTAATAATTGAGACCATTTTATTAAATGATATAGCTTCTGGACTCCCGCAGATAAAAACTTCTCCGTCAGATTTGGGATGGGTGGCGGCTAAAATCAAAAAGTTGGTTAAGTCATTGACATGGATCAAGTGCAACAAATTATTGCCATTACCGATAACAGGAACCCACTGGCGATAAACCCATTTAAAAATTTTTAACAGCCTTTTTTCTCCCAAACCGTAAATCCCTGCGGGTCGAACAATGGTTACAGATAATCCCTTCTGAGCGGCATAATTTTTTAGCCAGATTTCTGCCTCTAATTTGGTCTTCTGATAAACATCTCCCGGATACATCGGGGCATTTTCATCGGCTGGCGGATGTTCAATATGACCGTGAACGCCAATGGTTGAGACGTGAACGAATCGTTTAAAATTAGGTTGATTCAAGGCAGCCTTTGCCAGGAGTTGGGTACTTAAAACATGGACATTGTAGTAACCAACATCTGGAGACTTTGCCGAGCGAAATGGAGTGACTAGATGAAAAATATAATTCACTTCTTCTATGGCTTCGTCAATGAGCTTTTCATCAAAAACATCTCCTCGAATCCATTCAATCTCCATATCTTTAAAAGAATCGAGATTAGAAGTATAACGAGCAATGGCAACAACTCGAACTCCTTGTTGTAATAATTTTCGTACTAGGAGTGAACCCGTAAACCCAGTAGCACCCGTGACTAAAGCACGGCTATCAGGGGGAAGTATATAAGGTAAGTATTCCATATTTTTAACTATATATTACTCAATATGAAACCTCAATTTATTACTTGTTTTTTCTCAAGCTTTAAAATAACTGGAGAGCCAAACCAATAGGTTAATCCTAACCCTCTGGATAATTTTTCTAAGGCTGATGAAATGTGAGGGAACTTTAACATTCGATGTAGTACCATGGGCAGAAAAAATTGTGGATAACGGTCAATGGGGGTGAGTCCTAAAGAATGGAAGTAATCCAGTAGTTCAGATTCTTGGAAACATGTAAAAGGTCGTGTATTGCCTTCTAAACCTTTCTTCAGCTTAAATAAGTAGGGTGCGATCGCGTTCACACTTCTGACTGTTGGATAGTCTACAATCACGGCTTTATCCGCCACCCGGACTAACTCAGTCAGAAAGGGTTTCCATTGACTGACGTGTGGGAGTAGCCGATAGCTAATCACAATATCAAACGTATTATCCGGATAGGGTAAGTCCAAAATATTACCCACCTTAAAGTCACAACGATTAGCGTCCACAAAATGTTGAATTCGCGCTTTACAACTCTCTGCACTTCCCAAAACTGTAACTTGATAACCGTTCTGAATCAGCGCCCCCGTCAGTTGACCATGCCCACCGCCAACATCTAAAATCTTGGCATTAGGATAAGCCGCTAGCATCTGCAACGTTGCTTCTTCTTGAACCTTGAGTAACCAAGCACCAATTTCCCCGGCAAAGCGGGATGCATAATCATC
>CAKZMA010000238.1 GCA_937127375.1 uncultured Coleofasciculus sp.
AGGTTCGCTCTTCCAATCATGTTCGTCGAGTTCCTGCTAGATAATTATGACGACTTCCTGAACCACAGCTTGAGTAGTTATTATTCAAATAACCAATAATCTCGCCTACCCATCTGACAATTGTCGTTTAATTCTGGCAAGTAATGGTTAGCTAAAAAAAGAAATTGTCTATGTTTAAACTGAAGTTCCCCCAAGCAAAAAATCAAAACTGCCTCACCGTGCGGCTTTGCGCGATTTTTTAGCCGCCCTACATGGGTACAATCGCTGAAACCTTGATGTAGCGAGGGTTTTCACCGATCTTTTATCTATTGCAAAAATAGCGCGATACGTTCCTTCGGAACAGGCTCCGCCAACGCGCTATTTTTGCAAGTGCTACATGGGTACGATTTTCGAGGGCTTGAGCGTTCAAACTATTACGGTATAAGGCTTTAGCCTGGGTGCAGTACATCTGTATGGGGGGAACTTCAGTTTAAACTACCGGGAAGATACGATTACTGTTCAGTTTATTTAAGATAATAACTAGCCCATGCATAACGATCTGGGTTTTTTGTGAGGAGATACTCTGTTACCTCTCGGCGTTTATCTTTGTCTTTCGTCATTCTGACAATGCGTTCGATTTCATCATCTGTGTCAACAGCCCCCCGTTCTGCTGCCATTTCAAACCATTCATCTCCATCTGAGTACTCGCTTCGGTCATAACAAATTGCTCCCATTAAGGTATAAGGTTGATGACTTTCCGGCTGAGATTCTATTGCTTGGGTTGCACAGTCTTCTGCGTCATCTAATCGTCTAATATCCCGGAATGCTGCACCTCTTGTAACAAGTAGGGCTGATTTAAGATCTGATTCTCGTACCTTAGTCCAGTTTATTTGATCGGTAACTTTTAAAGCTTTGTCAGGTTCATTGGCTTTACGCCAATTGCTACTAGCACTGGGTAGATTCCAGCGATTGCCAGTTCGTTTATACTCCTTTTCATAAAATATTGCCTCTAACCTGTAGTGAGCGATCGCTATCTTTCCAGACCGGGATAGTTGATTTTCTTCTATTAACTGAACAACTTGTTTGGGATCTAGCCGTTCTTCACGTTCAAGCTTGATCATAATCTCATAAAACGGATTTATGGGTAATCGAGGGTCAATGATTTGATATTTATTCTTTAAGGATTTAAAATGAAGCTTTTGAGTAATTTCTGCTGTTTCATGGAGTTCTTCTTTGAACAACCAATTAATATCCTGTTCAGATATCTTAAATTGAGGATTGTCAAGTAAAGTTTGTAGATCTCTCGATAGATTAGAAACCTTGAGTTGATTTAATTCAAGGTTTCTCAGGATAGTATATAAATGACTAGAAGGTTCTGAATCTGGATACTGTGTAGCTTTATACTTTTCTTTGAGTTGAGCAAAGATTTTTCTGTCCTTCCGTTGTTGATCGATGGTGACTAGCCCATGTAAGTTTTGTTGCTCAAGCCATTCACATTCGCTATTACTCAAGTCCTCATTTTCATCTAGCTTCTTGAGAATATAAAATAGAGGACTAGAAATAGAAGAATCTGGATAATCGGCAACTTGATATTTAGATTTAAGTTCCAAAAATTCCAGTTCGGTTTTTCTCTGCTCCTCTTGTTGCCAATAGATTTCCAGGGTTTCTTCAAGGTTAGCTTCTAATAGCCACTCAGCTTCAGAATCATATAACTGTTCTTTTTCCTCAAGTTTTTTGAGGATAGGGTATAATGGGCTTTCCGGAAATCTGTCTAGATGATGAGTGGCGTTGTATTTATTTTTTAATTGGGCAAAATATCGTATTTCCTGAACTAAGGATACCGTTTCTGTAAAACCTTGGGAATTGAGTAATTCAAGTTCTGAATCTTCCAGCGTATTTCCACAATCCAATTTACCTAAAACCCAATAGATGCTGCTATTAATTGGAATGTCTACAGTTTCGGGAATTCGGTATTTTACTCTTAATTGTAAAAACTCGGAATTAAGTCTGGTGATCTCATTCTTAGCGTATTGCTGTAATTGAATTGTATCAACTGTTGCCAACAGATTATTTTTAGTTAAATAGTTTAATTCTAGATCTGAAATTTGAATTCCCAAATCAGCTTTTCTTAATATCAAATATAGGAGGTTAGGAACGGATATATTCTCGATTTGGTTGACTTGATATTTAGCGGCGAGAAATCTGAAATGTTTTTCCTGTAGCTCCCTATCGTTCATTCTGAAAACCTAGCTATATTCTATACTAGATTAATTATAGCTCATCAAACACTGATAGGGAGCATGTTAGGGACAGCACAGAACGTTTAAGTAGGTTGGGTAGAGCGATAGCGAAACCCAACTGACTAACCTGGAGTTGGGTTACTCTTTCGAGAAGGCTTCGCCTACATTCCAAGGGCTCAACCTACGAAGGTGACATGCTCCCACACTGATAGTCCTTAACCACCAGCGACTCATTTCAATCCTCATGTAGCCCTGATCATAATAAAACCTACCACTGGCTAAGGTA
>CAKZMA010000239.1 GCA_937127375.1 uncultured Coleofasciculus sp.
CGTTGCAATTCCTGGGTCAGTTCTTTAAGTTTTGCTTCCGCCTCGCGACGTTCAGAAATTTCCGTCTGTAAGATAGTATTCATCGTCGTTAAAGCTTGGGTGCGTTCTTCCACTTGCCGTTCTAATTCTGATCGCGCATTTTGTAAGATATGTTCCGCTTGTTTTTGCAGGGTGATATCTTGAGACATTACCATCCCGGCAAAAATTTCACCCCGCTCATTTTTCACCGGCAGGGTATAGATTTGATGGGTGCGATCGGCAAATGTAATTTCCGATACCCTGGTTTCTCCGGCTAAGGCTGACTGATACAGGGGTTCGATTATTTTACAAACATCGGGTGATAAAACCTCTGTAATCGTTTTTCCTTTTAACTGTTCCGGTTCAAAACCGCCAGCCCTTACCCCCTCCCCTTCTACTAACAAGAAGCGTAACTCTCGATCAAATAATAAAACACTGCCATTAGGAAAGTTTTGCGTCAGGGTTCGATAAAGTCCCTCACTTTTACGTAAAGCTGCTTCTGTGCGTTTGCGTTCGGCAATTTCCGCCTGTAATGAATGATTAAGTTCCGCTTGTTTTTGCCACAGACGAGCATTTTCAATCGAAATCGCGGCTTGGGCGGATATTAGATTTAAGAGTTCAACTCGTGCGGGCGTAAATGCCGCGATCGCTAAATTGTTTTCTAGATAAAACAGTCCAATTAATTGTCCTTGATTTAGCAGTGGCGCACAGACGATAGATTTGGGTTGATTTTGCTGAATATAGGCATCGTTAATAAATCTATCCTCAGACGTGGCATCATTTAAGACTAAAATTTCTTGCGTCCGGCTGACATAATGAATAATCGCGGTGGGAATATCTTGGCTGGTTTCTAAGGGAATCGATTGCAAGACAGCAATACTATCCAAATCCCCTCGACAAATTGCTTCAATCCGTAACTGTCCCTGCCAATCCAAGAGTAAAACGCCTTGTGTCGCCCCAGCATTTTCTATTAAAAGCTTCATTAAGCTAATCAGCAACTTATCGAGGGCAATTTCACTGGAAAGCGCTTGGAATGTTTTAATAATTGTGGTCAAGTCTAGCACAGCGGCAAGATGACTCCCCGATACTGAGTCTGTATTTGAATTGGTAAGTGTATCTTTGATATTAACCGAGGTTAAGGCGTCGGTAAATAAGCCAGGATAAGTCTTCTCTAAATCTTCAACCTTTCGCTTAGCACCCCAATGTTGATAGCCATGGCGTGCTTTTTGCATGTAGAGTTGAGCAAACTTTACCTTATCTTTACTCAACCAAAACTTAGCGGCTAATTCATTTGCTAAAGCCTCATGGTGAATAAACCCATTGGTTTTGGCTAAATCAATGGCTTGATCATAGAAGTCCATTGCTTTTTCCGTTTGACCAGAAATCCGTGCCATTTCTGCATTAATTAATACATAGTTATGCCGAAAGTTTTCTGGACAATTATCTGCCCAACCTTTCATCTGAGCTTGAGCAATAATCAATGTTTGCCAGTAATCAGCTTGTTGACTCTCCGCCGCCTGAGGATAGAGTGCAGTTAAAATCAGAGATATATAAAAATTATGTTCAGCTTGGATGTATAAACCACGAATAAAGGGCAGGTATTTTTCGGCTGATTTAATGCAATTAAGTGCTGCTTCGGGCTGGTTGTAGAGATAGAGAACCCAGGCTTTAATACTGTAAAATGTACAAAGACCACCAAACGTCTGATAAGTATGGCAGGTGGCTAAATAATTGGCTTCACTCATCTCATCAGTATCAAATACCTCTTTAGCTTCCGTTCGTCCACATAAATTCCAAATAGGCAGTTTACAGGCTAAAATCATGTCTGTTACCCATTGGTTTTGAGTTTTGCGGCTAAAGTGCAAAAACGTATCCGCTTGGGTAAGGACATCGGTTAAGCTTGAGCCTTGATTAAAGGCATTATGAAATTGATTGTTTAAGATATAGCCAACATATTGAAAATCCCCAGCTTCCATTCCCGCCTGATAAGCTTCATGATTAATCGACTCAGCACATTGAATCGGCTTGACCCAGGAATTCAAAAATGTCGCCAAAAAATGATGGGTGCGACTGATATAAATTGGATGATTAAACGTTTTGCTCAGTTGACAAGACAGTAAACCAAAGGCATACCCAGACTGATAATCTCCCCAAAGGGAACCCAGGAGTAATCCATAATTAGAATAGCCTTTAGCTGATTCAGGAGCATTGCCATATTGTAGGGATAAATTGACGAGTTTTACCGTAACCCAGGCATAACTATCTTGATCAAAGAAATACGTGGGCGGATCGAGACTTAATAGTAAATTTACTGCCGCTTTTGTCACCCTGTCGGTCATGTATGGTAAATCAATTAAACTGGCAATGTGCCGATTTCCTAAATTTCGTTTTAAGTCAGATAATTCACGATTTAAGCCTCTTTTTACATTAGTGTCTGGAAAATCGATGCCGATTTTTTTGAGGGCTTGGCGTCCGACTTGAATGGCTTCTTTATAGTTGGCTAGCATGGTATGCTGAACAATGAGCAGGTTATACAGTTCAGCCTGTTCCACAACGGATTTAGCGTGAATTAAACTCTGATGAATTAAATGCTGTGACGATTCAAAGTCGCCATTCAAATATTCCACTTCAGCGAGTTCCTTATGAAGTTTTAATGTTAATGAATACTGGTCAGTCCAGCTTGTTTCACTTAAGGTTAATAGTCCGTAGTTTAGGTAATCTCTAGCGGCGGTATAAGCCGTTGCTGACTTCGCTTTTTTGGCAGCCGCTAAGTTTAACCGAGTTAATTCAAGTCGTTCGTGAGTGGTGGTAATCGCGTAAGCTTTCCAATTGAGATGATCAACAATATCAAAAATTCGCTCATATTTTTGATAGGGGGATAGCTGGGCAAGCAACAGCCGACCAATGCGCCAGTGAACGGTTTCTTTTGATGCTTTATCCATCAAAGCATCAACCGCTTGTTGTACGCGATCGTGCGAAAATTTATAATATTGAATTAAATGAAAATATTTTTGCGGATTTTTTGTCTGGGGTTCAATTAATCCTAACTGAATGGCTGGATATAAATCATCCCAGGTTTCATTCGGAATTTTCTCACAAATTTTGGCAAGTAAATCGAGTTGAAAATGATTTCCGATACAAGCGGCTAAACTTAAAACATGTTGAGTGCTTTCCGGAAGTTTTTTCAACTTGCCAATCATCAACTCCACTACGTTATCTGTAATCGCCGTTTCTTCAATCCGGTCGATATCCCAAGTCCACTGACCTGAACCTTCGTTGGTAGAAGAACTAAAGAAAATCAGATTTTCCTGGGCGAGGGTTTTGATAAATTCTTTAATAAAAAAAGGATTTCCTGCGGTTTTACGCACTATTAGTTCTGCTAAAGCAGTAACAGATTGAGCATCTCTGTGTAAGGTTTCGGAGATTAACTCAATAACTCGTTCCCGGTTCAGGGGGGTTAAGATAATTTGGTTAAGAATAACGCCAAGACTACAAATTTTATCGAAGCTAATCATTAAAGCATGATTCGGATCAACTTCATTGTCTCGATACGCACCAATGAGGAATAGATGGTGGATTGGGTCATCTGTCAAAATGAATTCCAGCAACTTGAGGGTAGCTGCATCAGCCCATTGTAAATCATCTAAAAAAATGACTAAAGGATGTTCAGGTTGACAGAAAACCCGCATGAAGGCTTGAAATACTAAATGGAAGCGATTTTGGGATTCAGCCAATCCTAATTCAGGCACTTCTGGCTGAGTACCAATAATCAGTTCAACTTCTGGAATGACCTGGATAATAATTTGTCCATTGCGACCTAATGTTTCCAGTAATATTTTTCGCCATTGCCTAAGTTTTGCTTCACTTTCAGTTAAAATTTTTCGGATTAATTTGGAGAAGGCATTAACCAAAGCTGAACAAGGAGTATTGCGTTGAAATTGATCAAATTTTCCAGTAATAAAATAACTGCTTTTCTGGATAATAGATGGACGAATTTGCTGGATTAGAGCGGACTTACCAACGCCAGCATCACCCGTAATCAGAATGATTTCACTCAGCCCTTTTTGGGTATTTATTGCCCCTTGCCCCTTTGGGGAACAGGCGATGCGAAAAAAAGCGGCGAGGAGTGCTTGAAGTTCACGTTCTCGACCATAAAGTTTTTGGGGAATTTGCAAAAATTTGCCCAGATCATGACATCCAATGGGGAATTCTTTAATTTTGCCCGTTGTTTTTAATTGCTCTAAACAATACTCTAGATCTGCCTTGATTCCTACAGCACTTTGGTATCGATTTTGCGGTATTTTTTCCAATAGTTTCATGACAATATTGGAAATGGCTTGAGGACAAACTAATTGATGATTGGGAAACTGTTGAGTGTTGAGTATTGACCCAACGCTAGGCTCATCTGTAACTAGGTTTGTAGGGATAAATTTAGGAACTTTCTGTTCGCTATTGATGGTAACGTTTGTGCCGAAGCCGCCTTGACTGAGTTTTGAGTCAACTCCCCCATCTTCTTTGTCTTCGCCTGCTTCCTTGTCCTCCTTTTCTACGACGTTTGACTGCAACGTTACATGAGGGGGGAGAGGCTGTTGAGCCAGATGGCAATAAATCAACTCTATGGGTTCATCTTTATCGAAAGGGAGATGATCGGTTAATAGTTCATAAAGAGTGACACCTAAGGAATAAAAATCTGTGCGGTAATCTAGAGGGCAATCCATCCGTCCAGTTTGCTCTGGTGATAAATAGGCTAATGTTCCCTCTACACTAGGCGATTGTTTGAGCGAATGATTTTCGCTGGATACGCGAACCGCGATACCAAAATCAATAATTTTTAGTTGTTCCGTTACCGGATTGAAAATAATATTTGATGGATTAATATCTTTATGAATTGTATTAGCGGCGTGGATTTGACCTAAGCCTTCTGTAATCTTAATCGCGATGTCCAGAATATCGGACAGTGAAAGTTTTATTGTCTTGAGTAATACGTTTAAGGATTCTCCACCAATGTCTTCAAACACGATAACCAACCTATTCTGATAAGCGAGTAAGTCGTAGGCGTGAATGACACCCACCAGTTGCCAGTTATGAGTAATTTCGTATTCCGTTTTATAGCGGCTAAGTTCTTCAGACGTAGGATAGTCAGGTTGGAGAAGTTTCAAAATAACAGGTTGAGTATCGACCTGTCGGATGCCCCGATAGACTATAGAATTGGAGCTTTCGTAGATTTTGGCGAGAATCTGGTAACCTGGAAGGATAATCACGGTGGGATTTCCCTATTAATTCGCTGTTCCAGACGTAGGAATGGTACGTCTATCTAAAAACGGTAGCATTTTGATGGGAAAGTGTCTCTTTATTTTTATAGGATCAGTGGTAGGTGTTAGGTTTTTTAGCTTCCAACAGACAATTGACACCCGACACCCGACACCCTTGCTCAACCGAGCTTTTCACCTTAAGTTAACACCAATAGCAGCCCTCACCCCCAGCCCCTCTCCCAAGCTTGGGAGAGGGGAGTCAGAGGGGAGTCAGAAGGGAGTAGGAAAAGAAGGGAGGGATGATAAACGCACAATCACCCGATTCTTGTCGGAGGTGCTGACTACGCCGAACGTAAGGATTGGGTTTGCCAGTGACGCTGTTGAAGCTGGTGCATGTGGTTAAAGAGTTGCCAACAGTAAGATTCACTTAGCCCACAAGTAATAGCCCCACGCAGCACAACATTAAAATACCAATCGTTCGGTGCTAATTCTTCGGCTAATTTTTCCACAACCACATAAGTCCGGACATTGTGATAGATTCGTCCTTGACAAGACACTTCTATGGTTTCTCGTCGATAGCCACCACGGGGTACTTCTTCCCGGTGATCAAGAGGATCACTAAATCGCTCAGGTAAGCGGTATAAGACGCCTTCAACCGTTGCGTTCACATCGTTCACATCGGGGACTATATCCAGTACACCACAGTTCCGCCGTGCTGACTTGCGGTTAAATCCCAGTCTATATCCGTTGAGAACGGCTGAACCTAGGACGAAAGCATGAGTATTTTCACCTAGCGATCGCTTTAAATCAACAGGACACATACAGGAGCCATAGGCAAAGTAGTAAAAGGTTGGCTCTGTCTGAGGGAACTGTAGCACATTAGCTACGGGTGAAGACGGTTCAAGAGACGGTGAGGGTGAATCTTGACGATCGCGAGGCTGAGTTGTCATCGCTGGCTAAAGACTACAATACTAAACGGCAAAGGCTTAAGCAATATATTGTCAACTAAGTCAGGGGAACGAACTGTAGCCGATTTTTCATATTAAATCAGTGTAGCTCAATCCTGAATCAACCCCGTTGGTATAATTGCAACATAATTGCAACGGCGATCGCACGAACGCAGGCGATATTATAAATGTGGGTAGTACAACACGCTAAAGAGGAGAAACATTGGCAAGTGCTGACTCGTCAACAGAGTTGACCAATCGCCTCTATAAGCAGCCTGGTGTCTTCGAGTCAGGAGAACCTCTAGGCTTACCCCGAAAATTTGGCGTACACTATCCACAGCAAGATTGCAAACTTTGGCGTTACTTACCCCTGAACTCATGAAGTCCTGCTTATCCGATATGGCTAACCTGAAGCGGCGTCTAGGCATAGCGCTGATACTGCCAATTAGCCTTATGGGAGCGATCGCGCTTCCGACTCCCCTCAAAGATGCCCAAGCCCAAACTGGGGATGGACGTGCTATCACGGTTCGGGCAGATATTCAAGAAGCGAATTCCCAAACTGGCGTTGTCACAGCACGGGGTAATGTACAAATTGATTATCCGGCTCGCCAAATTCAGGCAACGGCGGCTCAAGCTCAATATTTTAGTCGAGAACGGCGTATTGTTCTCACGGGGAATGCTTACGTTTTGCAACAAGGCAATAGTCTGCGCGGTGAAACGATTACCTATTTAATTGATGAAGGGCGCTTTGTTGCTCTACCGAAAACGGAACAACAGGTTGAATCAATCTACATTGTGTCTGATCCAGAAGCTCCAACCCAGCCTGTTGCACCGCCTGTAACTCCTCCCTTTAATCCAAAACCTGTGTTCAAAACTCCAGTCAGTGATCCATAATTGTTATTTATTATTTGTTATTTGTCATTTGTTATTCGTTAGCGCCGAAACCCTTGAGATACCGTAGGGTGGGTTTCGACTTCGCAAGGGGCCACCAGCATACCAGTCAGTACCCTTCAACTGAACACTAATCGGGGCGGGTTTAGTTACATCTGGGTGACAGCCAACGATAGTAGTGAAACCCGCCCCTACAGACTAAAAACTTGGTCGGGGCGGGTTTAGTTACATCTGGGTCAAAAGGAAACGATAATAGTACAACCCGCCCCTACAGATGTGCCATGGCACGTCTGTACACATTACATAACTCTCCAACTGAGGTAGCTATTCTTGAAAATCGTTTTAGAGAATATTCATAAATCCTATAACAAGAAGTCTATCGTTAACCGCGTCAATCTATCGGTGGCACAAGGGGAAGTTGTGGGGCTGCTCGGTCCAAATGGTGCGGGAAAAACGACCACCTTTTACATTGCTATTGGTCTAGAAAAACCGAATAAAGGGACAGTATGGTTAGATGATAATGACATCACCAAGCAGCCGATGCACCAGCGGGCGCGTTTTGGGATTGGCTATTTGGCGCAAGAACCCAGTATCTTTCGGAATCTGACAGTTCGGGATAATCTTCGACTGGTGCTAGAGCAAACGGGTGTACCGCGTCAAGAATGGCGCTGGAGGTTACGAACGTTGATCGAAGAGTTTGGCTTAGAAAAAGCAGCGAATACGATTGGGAGGCGGGTTTCTGGGGGTGAACGTCGTCGCACCGAATTGGCAAGGGCGTTAGCTTCAGGCGTAGAAGGACCCAAGTTTTTATTCTTAGATGAACCTTTTGCTGGGGTTGATCCGATAGCTGTGGCTGAGATCCAAAAAATCATTGCCCGGTTGCGCGATCGCGAAATTGGGGTTTTAATTACGGATCATAATGTTCGCGAAACCCTAGCCATCACCGATCGCGCTTATATCATGCGAGATGGGCAAATTCTGGCATCGGGTAGCGCTGAAGAACTTTACAACAACCCGTTGGTGCGACAATATTACTTGGGTGATGAGTTTCAAAAATAATCCTGGCTATTTCTCGATGTTTCGTAAATAGCCCTCAAACCCATAGATAAACATAAGACGAATGACATAAGACGAATGACGAATGACGATCCGTAAATCTCTACCTCTTTTCTCATTTATTCCTGGCGTATCGGTGATGGATCGTTATATTATCACCGAACTCATTCCCCCATTTTTATTTGGGATGGGAATGTTTTCCTCAGTGGGGGTAACGATTGGTAGCTTATTTGACTTGATGCGGAGAGCGGTGGATGAAGGACTACCAGCCACATTAGTGCTGAAAGTGCTGCTGTTGAGTTTACCTCAGTTCATGGCGTATGCTTTTCCTACATCTGTCTTGTTAGCCACCTTATTGACCTACAGCCGTCTGTCTAGCGACAGTGAACTGATTGCGTTGCGAAGCTGCGGGGTGAGTATTTATCGCCTAGTGCTACCCGCAATCTTGCTAAGTTTAGTTGTGACTGGCGTTACCTTTGGATTTAATGAATACGTAGTCCCCGCCTCTAACTATCAAGCAACGATAACCTTAGAAAAGGCATTAGGAGAGGAAAAACCCACCTTCAAAGAGCGCAATATCTTCTATCGAGAATATGCAGAGGATAAAACACTCAAGCGCTTATTCTACGCTCAAAATTTTGATGGTGAGCGGATGAAGGGCTTAACCATTCTCGACTGGTCTCAGCAAAGTCTTAACCAAATTGTCACCGCTGATTCCGCAATATGGAATATAGCGCAAAGTACTTGGGATTTCTATAACGGTACGATTTATTTAGTGTCACCGGATGCCTCCTACCGTAACATCGTGCGGTTTGAACACCAACAACTACAATTACCTCGCATTCCCTTGGATTTGGCGAGAAAAGACCGCGATTACGATGAAATGAACATCACTCAAGCCAGAGAACGTCTAGAGTTAGAGCGCCAGAGTGGGGATGAGGAGGACATTCGCAAACTCAAAATCCGCATCAGTCAAAAATTTGCATTACCCTTTGCTTGCGTTGTTTTTGGCTTAGTTGGGGGATCATTAGGCAATCAACCTCAGCGTACCAGTAAAGCCACAGGCTTTGGGATTAGCGTGTTAGTGATTTTTGCGTATTATATGCTAATGGCGATCGGAGATGCTCTGGGATTGAGTAACTACCTCCCCCCCTTAATCTCGGCGTGGTTGCCCAATCTGATGGGGTTTGCGGTTGGCGGATTTTTGTTAATTCGAGCCGCCCGGTAGGGGTTTGGTCTCCAAACCCTAAACCTGCAAACCCCTCAACCGAACAGCATTGTGCTATAACCTGTCCGAACGGGTGAGTCGCAGAGTCTATCAGATTGGATATAATTAGTGGGTTGCACTACAGAACCAACCGTTTACTCAGAAAAAATCAATCCTTTAAAATATTTCTGTAACAAAAGTTACATTATCCTACTTATTCTGACTCGGTTCGTTCAATTTTTGTCAAATCATACTACCGGCTTGCGCTATGTCATCTCCCAATCAAGTGCCTGCGTATCTGCGCTATTTAAAAGCCCGACTTCAACCCTTAAGGCAACCCAAATTTTGGCTATCAGTCATGGGCTTTGGCTTAATCGTGTTGTTTGTCTGGGAATATTGGCAGAATCCCGATTGGTTGAGTTTTTTGGAAGAAGACCCAATCCGCGAGCAATTTGAGAACTCAACGGATGAGACAACACTTTCGGCTGAAGAACTTGCCGCTAACATGGCAGATATTGACAGTTCGGCAGTCCTCATCGAGGAATTTGACCAACAGAATGCTCTAGCGTTGGCTAATCTACCGAACCAGAAGCCCGGAGACAAAAAAAATTCCTTGACCGCATCGGTACCCGAACCGCCGTCAACCTCTACTCCCTCAATCCTAAATAGTGCTGCTGAGTCAAAACCAAGCTCCAGCAATCCCTTCGCCAAAGCCTCACAAGACTTTCTCATGGGGGATATTTTATCGGGGAAGGGACTCTTTCCTGACCCAAATATGTTAAGTTCTGAGCCTTCGTCGTCAAACTCAGAAACGACTTCTGCGAATGCTTTCCAAGAATTGACTGAGGTGTCAGGAACTGAGGCGTCTCAAACGAACAATCAAAATTCTGAGCAACTGACGCAACGTTCTGATACAAATCAAAGTCAAACCGTGCCAACCTCTAGAACGAGTGAACAAACCCGAGTTCCATCACTAACGACGCCAAGGACGACAACCAACCGTGGGATGATACAGCCTAGCTACCCTCCGGCTTCTGTACCGACGGTATCGGGTTACAATGGTGCCGGACAGCCCACCTATCCCACAGGAGTGGCACCGAATGGAACCGTTTACAACGGTGCGGGACAGCCCATGTATCCCTCCGTTCCTGCCCCTCCAGTCCCAGCAACGGGTGTCACCACCTCTCCTGTGATGCCTACAGCACCTGGCAACTCCGCTAATGTTGGACAATATCCGATTCAACCCAATAATGTTCCTAGCGCCGGAAATAATCCGACACCCATTACACCAGGATTGCAGGAGAGTCAGCTCAATCGCTCACAACTAAATGCACCCCGTTAGTCGCCTCGTCGCCTTCCATGTCTAAAAAGGCAGTGCTGCTGTTGATTTTCAAGGTGCGATCGCATTCCAAAGATGTAGGGGCGGGTTTAGGGATTAAATGAGTAAACCCACCTCAAACCCCACAACGAAACCCGCCCTAATCCCCACCTAAATTTTTGATTAATTCCCAACCCGATAACAAAACCCATCTGATTTAAGGCGCGATCGCACTGTCCTACGACTTAGTGCAGGCAGAAGTCTTTGACCACTTCTACCTGGCACTATTATTTAACCATCCGATGAGGGACTAGAAGTGTTTAATAATTGCGTCGGCAAATTCAGAACACTTCAACGGGGACTCAAGCCGTGGGGTCATCATCCGGGCTAAGTCGTAGGTTACTTCCCGATTAGAAATAGCACCGCCAATTCCCCGTGTAATCAGGTCAGCCGCTTCTTGCCATCCCATATATTCCAACATCATCACCGCCGATAGGATGAGTGAACCGGGATTAATTCGGTCTAAACCCGCGTGCTTGGGTGCTGTGCCGTGGGTGGCTTCAAAAATTGCACAGGTGTCACCAATATTGGCACCGGGTCCCATGCCTAAACCTCCTACCAGGGCAGCCGCCGCGTCGGACAGATAATCCCCATTCAGGTTCATCGTCGCCAGAATCGAGTATTCATCCGGGCGAGTCTGGATTTGTTGGAAAATACTGTCCGCAATCCGGTCATTGACCATGACTTTTTCTTTCCACTGACCATTGCCGTGGGTGTCCCAGATGGCATTGAGAACACTTTCGACTTCTGCCGTCGCTTCAGCCCGCTTTTCCGGTGTCAGAGAATCGTAACCAGGTTCAAGCTTACGGGCATTGTCATCGAGGCTGATATCTGGGTTATGTTCTTTATTGCTCAATATCCAAGATTCTCGTTCGGTAACACATTGCGCCCGGAATTCTGTGGTCGCTAGTTCATATCCCCAGTCTCGAAATGCACCTTCGGTGTATTTCATAATATTACCCTTATGCACCAAGGTAACCATTTGCTTGGCTTTAGGTAAGCTTAAGGCGCGTTCAATGGCGCGACGAACCAGACGTTGAGTACCGGTTTTGCTGATGGGTTTAATCCCAATCCCTGAGTCAAGGCGAATCTGCTTTGTGCCGTGTTCTGGTGTTGCTGGAATCAAATCCTGATTCAGCATCGAAATCAGTTTGTCGGCAATTTCTGTTCCCTGACGCCACTCTATTCCCAGGTAGATGTCTTCTGTGTTTTCCCGGTAGATAATCAAATCTAGTTTCTCGGGTTCTTTGTGGGGCGAAGGTGTTCCTGAGTAGTATTTGCAGGGACGCACGCAGGCATAGAGGTCATTAATTTGGCGTAAGGCGACGTTGAGAGAACGAATACCTCCACCGATTGGTGTGGTTAAGGGTCCCTTAATCGCAACGCCGTATTCTTTAATCGCGGTTAAGGTGTCTTCCGGTAAATATTGATACGTGCCGTACTTGTCGCAGGCTTCATCACCGGCATAAATTTTAAACCAGGTAATGTTCCGCTTCCCACCATACGCCGTCTGCACCGCTGCATCAATAACCTTTTGGGTGGCGGGCCAAATATCGACACCTGTGCCGTCTCCCCGAATGAAGGGAATAATCGGATCATCAGGAACAATGGGTTTCCCATCCTCGAAGGTAATGCGAGACCCTGTATCTGGAGGTGTGATTTTTTCGTACATAAAACTCTTTGGCTAAGGTTAAAATCAGCATCAATAATTGTGATGCTCCGAAAAAGTTACCAGATCTCTTGGCGGCTGGGAACTTTATTAAGTTTTTTTGCAGATTGCTGTCGAATCAGGACGAAAATAGCAAAAAATTGGTAACAAATATAACGGATGTTTCAGGAGTTATCCATTACTCATTACCCCTTATAAAATGCACAGCCTCAGTTGCTGACTAAACTGATGAAGGACGGAGGAATCTTCCAAAAAAAGTATCTAATGCTACAAAATATAGGTTAATATTTCTCTTTTACTCCCCCTGCCCACCCTAGCGCCATGGCACGTTTCTACATTGCTCCCCCTGCTCCCCTGCTCCCCTGCTCCCCTGCTCTTGAGCGGTACAGGTACAAGGTTGGACTCGATAGTCTAGGACATCGGTCAAGAAACCGGGTGTCTTTGGGTGAAAGCTGTCATCCTCACGAGAAACCCGGTTTCTCGGAATACTTGACCGACGCTTAGAGCGTTTAGACACTCGCTGAACTCAACTATTATGCTGGAATAAAGCATCTCTGTTGGCTATCTTGGCGCATTCTGTTACTCGATAGAGCCTTGCTTGGCGTTAACCCGACTATGTGATGGGATAGCCGATGACAGAGGGTTGGTTCATCTGTCCTTTGGTTGGCTTGTCGTTCAACGTTTGTGGCAATACGCTACTGAAGTCGCTAGGCTATTACCAACACTGAGTTTTTT
>CAKZMA010000240.1 GCA_937127375.1 uncultured Coleofasciculus sp.
CGTTAACTAAGTGTGCCGCCGGACTTTTATTAGGCGGAATTCCTCAGTGGTAAACTGTGGAATATATTTTACAATTGAAAACATTGACAGACACCTAATTTTGTCTTCGTGTAGGGGCGACCCGCTTGCACAAATCAACAACTGCATCCACTCAATTTGCTCGGGTCGCCCTTTACTCAATCTCTGGTACCAGCAAGGACGCATCATTTTGTAGAGACGTTGCATGCAACGTCTCTACAACAGTTCGTTTGTCCTAATCGATGTGTCTACTGCTATACTTATTCAGCCAGCCCTATTCTCTTAATCTAAATAGCGGTTGAATCTCCTATCCTGATTCCACAGTAATTGAGACAAAATTCGGGCAATATTCGCCGCATCATCAACGCCGCGATGGTGTGTACCTTGTAACGACAGCTTGAGCAAAAACAGGGCTTTTAACATACCAACTTCCTTCTGTAACGAATGAGCCAGCGCCAACCATGTCTTCACATTAATATGTCGCGAGTCAAACGGATACTCAACGCCAAAGGATTGACATTGTTTTTGAAATTGATTTTTATCATACTCCCCATAACTCGCCCAAACTCGTTGATGGGATAAATACCGTTTTTGGAGACGTTCACAGGCTTCAGTAAAGGATATGCCTTGATCCACTTGTTCCTGGGTTAATGTGGTTAACTCCGTACAAAACTCACTTACCGTTGAGTGTTCAGGTTTAACCAAGATACTCTCTGTCTTAACAACGGAATGGGAATGGCAATCCAGCAGACAAACCCCAATTTCGATAATTTCGCTTTCTTGTCTCGGTGGCGGTTTTCCTTGCCAGCACGTCGCTTCGACATCAATAACTAGAATTTGGTCGATTTTTCTAGACATGGTTCTGCTGCTTCTCCCTAAGCTCTTACAGGAGCAAGAGCAATCCGCAAGAACATTCTCTTGCTTCCCCTGCTTCCCCTGCTTCCCCTGCTTCCCCTGCTTTTAGCGCTTAAGTTGACACCAATGCTGTCAACCCCGCCCCTACAACCTCGCTTACTTTGCTTTATTATGTATGTTTGAACCTAATTCCGTCATGAACGCCCTCAAGCGCTAAGATGGGACTAATTTAATGTAACTGAAATTTGAGATTAGAGAAATTGCTATCTGAGCCACTGATTTCTACCAAATTTCCGGGTGATATATTCAAACTCGCCAATGGGTTAACCGTCATTCACCAGCATTTACCTGCAACACCTGTCGTTGTGGTTGATGTCTGGGTGAAGGCTGGGGCAATTGTCGAACCCAATGAATGGTGCGGGATGGCTCATTTTTTGGAACACATGATTTTCAAAGGGACAAAGCGACTGGTTCCTGGTGCTTTTGATCAGGTGATTGAACGTCATGGGGGGCTGACAAATGCGGCGACTAGCCACGATTATGCCCATTTCTTTATTACCACCGCCGCTCAATACCTTGACGAAACCTTACCCCCATTAGCGGACTTACTTTTATCTCCAGCGATTCCTGACATCGAATTTGATCGCGAACGAGATGTGGTTCTAGAAGAAATTCGCTCCTGTTACGACAATCCTGACTGGTTAGGTTTTCAGGCACTCTCGGAAATAATATACCAATATCACCCCTATAGGCGCTCGGTTTTGGGTAATGAAGAACAATTGAGGGCGCACACGTCTCAGCAGATGCGCCGTTTCCATGGGAGTCACTACCAACCGGAGAATATGACGGTGGTGATTATTGGCGGTGTAGAACAAGAATCAGCGCTAAATTTAGTGAATCAGTCTTTTGCCTCGTTTGCCACTCCCGGTGATTGTCCCCACTTAACCGCCGAAGCCGAACCGCCGATGACTGAGATTCGGCGTCAGGAACTGTATTTACCCCGAATTGAACAAGCCCGTCTATTTATGGCTTGGGTTGGACCTGGTGTGGATCAGTTAAAAGATGCTTATGGTTTAGATTTACTTTCGGTATTATTGGCTGATGGACGCTCATCCCGGTTAGTGAGACAATTGCGGGAAGAAGAACGACTGGTTCAAAATATTGGCAGTGGTTTTTCACTCCAGCGGGATTCGAGCTTGTTTACCATCAGCGCCTATCTTGATCCTGAGCATTTAGAACAAGTCGAAGCCTTGATTTGTCAGCATCTATTAGACCTACAGCAGACACCGATATCCTCTGAAGAAATCCGTCGCTGTCAGCGATTATTGTGTAATGACTATATTTTTTCTACCGAAGCCGCTGGTCAAATTGCTGGATTGTATGGATATTACAACACGATCGCATCCGCAGAATTAGCTGTCACCTATCCCGTGCAAATTCAACGACTGACCCCAGTAGACTTGATGCACTTAGCGCAGCGTTACCTTTCTCCTTATCACTATGCCGTAACTGTTCTCAAACCCGTAAGTGAAGATTTGCTGATGGGAGAATTATTTTGAGTAGAGACGCGCCATGGCGCGTCTCTACATGGTGCGTCTGTAGGGGCGGGTTTGACGACTATCGTTTCTTATCCTTACCCAGATGCAACTAAACCCGCCCCGACCAAATTTTGAACTTTAAATTATCGATTATGCCTTCTAGTCTAACTGCCTCACCCCAACAGTCCATTATCCATCGCACGGTTTTAGATAATGGCATTGTCGTTATCGCTATCGAGAATTCAGCCGCTGATATTATTGCCTCACGCCTATTTTTTCGCACGGGTAGCCAACGAGAACCACGAGATAAGGCGGGATTAACCCATCTCCTAGCGGCTGTTTTGACTAAAGGAACCCAAGAACTAACCTCAATTGAAATCGCCGAACGAGTCGAATCAGTCGGCGCTCAACTGAATACAGATGCCGCCACGGATTACTTTTTATTATCGCTGAAAACGGTATCCTCCGACTGGCTGGAGATGTTAAAGCTAGCGGGGCAGATTTTGCGATCGCCAAGTTTCCCGGAAACTGAGGTAGAATTGGAACGCTATCTAACGATTCAGGATATTCGTTCCCAAAAAGAACAACCCTTTAGCGTTGCTTTTGAGCAGTTGCGACAGGCATTATATCAGGATCACCCTTATGCTGTCTCTGTATTGGGTACGGAAGCCACGGTTTCTGAATTGTTACCCACGGATTTAAAAGACTATCATCAAACCTATTTCCGCCCGGATAACCTAGTGATTAGTGTCGCCGGTCGAATTTCACCGGAAGCCGCCGTACAGCAGATTGAACAAGTCTTTGGAGATTGGCAACCGCCCTCAACTCCTTTACCAACAACCACATTACCCTTAATTACCCCTCAGCCTTGCCACGTTGTCACCCCCCAGGAAACCCAACAATCGGTGGTAATGCTGGGGTATTTAGCCTCATCAGTTACTGATCCAGATTATGGGGCGCTAAAACTACTGAATACTTATCTAGGAAATGGGCTTTCGAGTCGCTTATTTGTGGAATTGCGGGAAAAACGAGGGTTAGCTTATGATGTTTCGGCATTTTACCCCACGCGCCAGTGTGATTCCCTATTTGTGACGTATATGGGAACCGCCCCAGACAATACAGTAATCGCGATGGAGGGATTGCGGACAGAAGTAGAACGCCTTTGCAGCTTGAGGTTGAGTGAAGCGGAACTGCAAGCGGCTAAAAATAAACTTCTGGGTCAATATGCTTTAGGGAAACAAACCAATGCTCAACTTGCCCAGATTTATGGCTGGTATGAAACCCTAGGATTGGGAATTGAGTTTGATCTGAAGTTTCAGCAGCAGATTGTCCAAGTCACGCCAGAGATGGCACAAGCGGCGGCACAACGTTTCTTTGGGGAACCTTATATTTCCTTAGTCGGTCCGACTGAAGCGATTAACCAGATCGTTTGAGATCCGACATTGAGATCCCCGACTTCGTAGGAGTTGTCGGGGAGCTGTACTATTAACCTGATACATGTTTGAGGATAGTCAGAGGACCTGCGTCTTTGAGACTCTGCATTTGCTGGGAATTGCGAACCAGCAGCGCCCCTGCAAAGCCGAGTGAATTGACGGAGATGGATTCAAACTCTTCTTGCGATCGCGGCACAATCAGCATCCATTCTCGTGTGGCTAGCAGGTTGTAGGGGGCGGATTGTTTGATGCCATTTGAGGGCTTACCCACTGCTTGTAGAAGCCTGTGATAAGCGTCCAGAGTGGCTTTAGCGGCAACGTCTGGCGTGTCTATCCAACTGGGATCGAATCGCGTTAGGGCATGAACAAAGGGAAAGCTAGGGATTGTACCAATGGAATCCTGGAAACTAGCCGATGCGATCGCGGGTTCAATGGGTAGCTTGGGTTTCTCTGGGGTGAGGGGTAACGGGACAAGTTGTAAATGTTTGTGTCGCTGACTCGCCCCTGCTATTTTACCGCCGTTATAGAAAGCTAAGCCATCAATTTCCGCTAAACCTGTCCACATTGCCTGAAAATCGGATAATGTCAGCCAATTATCTTGGTCTTCATACTCGCGGGTGACGATCAGGAGGTGATAATCAACCACGTTGAACTTATTTAACAGACACAGGTGAGTGTCGGAAATATCAGCAACGAATAAATCCTCCTCGTAAGGGAGAAAGGGGTTAAAGTTAGCTTTTTTCTTCTTTTGCTGCTTCTTGGCTTTGGCTTTGCGATCCAGGTTAGAGACAATCCTTACCAGAAAGCGAATCCCATCCTGTTCGACGAACTCGTAGTCGGTTTTGATTGGTTGCAGTGCGCCGCATTGGAGAGCGTGTTCGGTTGTCTTTTGAACCTTTGACCATAATGTACCCGGTTTTAGGGTGAGTGTTTTC
>CAKZMA010000241.1 GCA_937127375.1 uncultured Coleofasciculus sp.
ATCCACAATAGAACACAACTTGAGATCGACCTATGGAAACTCGCAAACGGATTGGTCTACTCACCAGTGGCGGTGACTGTCCCGGATTAAACGCGGTCATTCGCGCTGCCGTTAGACATGCTACTCTGAGCTATGATTGGGAAGTTTTAGGCATTCCCTACGCCACCCAAGGTTTATTGGAAGGCAAATCAGTCTCACTGAATGTTCATGGTCTAGATAGTCGGGGAATTGACCCACTCCTCAGTACGGGCGGTACTATCCTCGGTTCAATTAATAAAGGGGATACCGAGGCTCAAGCCGAACAGATTATCGCTGGTTATCAGAAATTAGGTCTAGACGCCTTAATTGTCATCGGGGGTGATGGGAGTCTGGCGATTATGAATCAGCTTGCCCATAAAGGGAATATGAATATTGTGGGTGTTCCCAAGACGATTGATAATGATGTGGCGTTCACCAATTTAGCTGTTGGTTTTGATACGGCGGTGAACACCATTGTTGATGCTTTATCTCGCCTCTCCTATACAGCCGCCAGTCACGATCGCGTAATGGTGGTTGAGGTGATGGGACGCGAAGCCGGACATCTCGCCCTAAATGCCGGGATTGCTGGCGGTGCTGATGTAATCCTGATCCCGGAAATTCCCTATTCTATTAGTGGTGTTTGTAAGCATATCACCGACCTGCGCGATCGCTGGAATCGCCGCTTTGCGATCGTGGTTGTGGCTGAGGGGGCGAAAACCATTGAGGGTCAAGAACGCTACTACACAGACGCCCTCGGTGAGATTCGATTACGGGGTATCGGAGATTATGTCGCGGATCAGATTTCTCACTTTAGTGGGGATACGATTGAAGCACGGGTGACGGTATTAGGTCATGTTCAACGGGGTGGTGCGCCCTCGGCGTTAGACCGTTTGCTGGCTACCTCCTTTGGCAAAACGGCTGTCGATTTAATTGCCAAGGATGATTATCAAAAAATGGTCGCTTGGCAAAATGGAGTTGTTGTCAGCATTCCCATTGATGAGGTGACTAGCAACAGTCCGATTTTAGTGGATACTCATCATCCTCTAGTGGAAACCGCTAAAGCCCTCGACACCTACGTTGGAGATTTGTAATTGACACCATCACGGCGGTACTTAGACAGTTTCTGGCACAATTTTTACTTCATTTTTTGTCTAAGTACCGTTAGGGGAAGCTGGGGTAGCTGGGGGAGCCATGTAGAGACGTAGCATGCTACGTCTGGGAGCTGGGGGAGTAAACGAATGACAAATGACAAATGACAAATGACAAATGACGAATGACAAAATTTAATTGATTGCCGCGATCGCCCGTATCCACTCCACTACATCTGCGATCGGCTGGCTTGGTGTGAAGGATTTTAGGGAAATGGGATCAAGGCGTTTGTTAGTGATGATACAAATTTCACCCTAAAACTGGTTCAAGCCAATCGCCCACAGACTAAAAGTCTGGGGCTATACAAACCAAGCTCCGCCTGCGCGGACTCAATTCAGCCTGCGGAGGCAGGCTTTGTTTGTGTAGCAGCGATTTCAATCAAAAGGGGGTAATAAAGACTGGCAACAGGGACACGGCATTGCCTTGCTCTTACCCGATTGAGGGGGTGTCCGATGATGCATCAAACACCGAGAGGAGTTTATAATAATCCCAATATTAATAATCTGAAATAATGAAAGCGTTTATCAGTCATAGCAGTATTGACAAACCCTTTGTTGAGCGTCTAGCAACGGATTTACGTACCCGAGAAGGGATTGATGCTTGGTTGGATAAATGGGAGATTCTCCCCGGTGATAGAATACCGGATAAGCTGGAAGACGGGTTGGCTAATGCAGATATTTTGGTTCTGGTTCTCTCCCCTGATAGTGTTAATTCCCAGTGGGTGAGTTATGAGAAAGACGCAATTTTTACATGATATAGTTTTGTTGGGTCGAGGAACGAGACCGAACCTACTATTTGCCTATTAAATCAGGACTTACGCAGCCACACCAGATATACTGGTTAAGGTGCGTTACGCCGCGCTAACACACCCTACCTGTAGAGCCTTTGCGTAAGTCCTATAAATGTCAACAAAACCTGATTATGTTCTTACCGAACACGCAAGAGCAAGGATGCTGGAGCGCAATATTCAGCAAGAGTGGATCGAAAGAACCCTGTCAAATCCCGATCTGTTAGAGTTAGACTCAGAAGATTATACAAAGAGACACGCTTTTAAGACTATCCCTGAATATGGGGACAGAGTTCTACGAGTTATCTACAATCCTAATTATAACCCTTGGATAATTATCTCTGTTTATTTTGATCGCAAGCGTAAGGGGACATTATGAGGATAGATTTTGATCAAGAGACTGAAGCCGTCTATTTCCGACTTAAGGATTCAAGAATTGTTGCGTCTGAAGAAATCAGCCCCGGCATTGTTTATGATTTTGACGAAAATGATACCATTGTGGGCATTGAGATTTTAAATCTAAGTCAAAAAAACCCCGACTCGATCAAAAATGTGAATTTTCCTTTCACCCAGGAGGAAAAAAAGCTGTTAAGAGATGTTTTAGGTTGGCTTACCCTGGTTTAAACCTCTAAAGCTAGGCGTTAAAGCACTAAAGTGCTTACTACAAACAAAGCCCTTTTACCGCACGCTAAAAAAGGGCGCACGTCGGTGCGCCCCTACGATTTTAATCAACCACCCCGTATTTATTCAAGAATAGATTTGAGCCGAAAATACCCAATCTGACAGGCTGAATAATCGCATTGATTCAAATACTCCAATGGATGCCATTCATTATGGCTAATCGATTCAAAATAGCTGCCATCTTGCTGTGCCTTTTCCTGTTCTACACCCGTTACATCGGCATAATACATATAACAAATCTCATTGGTTTGAGTTCCGACAATATATTTTCCCAAGGGTAGAACCTGAACCGAAAATCCCGCTTCTTCATGCACCTCTCTAATCGCCGCTTCCTCTGGCGATTCCCCTGCATCAATACCCCCAGTAATGGGACAAGGATAGAGTTTATGCTCTTGATTAATATCGGGAATATGGATACAAAGCGGCTGCTGTCTAATCAGAACCTCATAGTCCCCTGTGTTACTCTGACGTTTTCTAATCAGAAATATCGCCACAGAATCTCGCCCCTTTCGTTCTAGGTAATGATACCCCCAAGCTGTTTCCTTAACTTTTATCCAATCGGTACTAAAAATAATTTTCTCTTTACTCATCATAAGTTATACATCAATTATAAGAGCAATTGTAGGGGCGGGTTTAGCCACTCACTCTACTTGTCACCCCTAAACAAACAACAAAACCCGCCCTACTCCACCAATCAATCCACGAAAAAACGCCCAAAAATCATACATTAAGATAGATAAGTAGAGTTAGCTTGACAGAAATGCAACTTCGTGTAAATAAGACAATCCACTTCAACGCTATTACCTTGGGTATCTCCATGGGGTTAGCCCTATTCCCTGGCAAACTTCTTGCCAACGAACTGCCACCCCTACCCCAAACCAACGCTCAAAATGATTATACCGCCTCCGCGAATAGCTGGTGGAGTTGGCAGGTTGTTGATCCTGATCCCAGAGGCTTGAATTGTCGCATCTCGCCAGAATTCCGCCAATTTTGGCTAGAAGACTTTCGCCCTAGTGGTTGGCAAGATGATTTTAATATCGGAGAATGGTCTGTGGTGCGACGTTTCCCTAAACAGACGGTTCTCATTGCTGACAACGCGCCTGCTGGTGCAACAATTATTAGAGATGAACGGGGTTTACCCTGGGTAAAGGTAATCATTGATATGCCAACCGCCAACAACCAAATGAATGACATTTGTTTCGTGCGGGCTAATTCCAGGTACATTCGTCCCGTTAAAACTAGCGTTCCCTATCTTTCATTATGAAGCCAAGCTGCTGTTCGTTCGTAGTAGGCACTTTAGTGCCTTAATCGGGATTGCTGAATCAGGATTGTGGTGAAGGAAAGGGAACAGGGAACAGGGAACAGGGAACAGTTTTCTCATAATACCTTAGTGGAGACAAAGCAGAAGACAGAAGACTTAAAGAAAAAAGTACCCAAGGGCTTAAGACGGTTGAACCTGTTGCCGTACCCAAGCGCGAAACGCCTGTTCTGCTTCTACTTCGTCCTGTTGAGCTTGTTCGAGAAAGTCGTAGAGGTTTTCTTTGGTAATAAACGGAAAAGTTAGACTAGATTCTACTTCCTGATATTGTCCAGCTTGCCATTGATAAATTCGCCAAATCCGCCCGTTATAGCGCCAAAATTCCGGGACTCCCAAACTGGCGTAGAGTTGTAATTTGTCAATATCGGTATGGGTGATATCAATTTCAACCACTAAATCCGGCGGTGGATCATGTTGGAGATCTACCTTGCGCCCAGCGACGCAATGTTGATTTTGAATATAATAAGCATTGTCCGGTTCTGGACTGCGATCGAGGTCTTCTCGTTCTAAGGTAGTCGATCCCATCGTTTTGATTTTTAATCCCATTTCGACCACTAAAATGCGAATAAATAATTCAATTAGTCGAGCCGCAAATTCGTGGTCTTCTAAGGGCATAGTAATCTCCAGAATACCAAGATTGTAAGTGAGGCTGGCAGCGCGATTTTCGCCTAAAGCGTGGAGGATTTGCTGGTAAGCTTGCCAGTTGAGATGGTGAAAGGTTACTCGCTTTTCACCAATAGGTTGGGAACTGGTTGGCAGGGGAACTGAACTAACCATGGTTGTCATTGGGTATCGCTTGTTTCTATGGTAATCGAGCGATCGCGT
>CAKZMA010000242.1 GCA_937127375.1 uncultured Coleofasciculus sp.
AAGCCGTGATTGTAGACTATCCAACAGTCAGAAGTGTGAACGCGATCGCACCCTATTTATTTAAGCTGAAGAAAGGTTTAGAAGGCAATACACGACCTTTTACCTGTTTTCAGGAATCAGAACTGCTGAATTACTTTCATGCTTTAGGAGTTGCCCCCATTGACCGTTACCCGCAATTTTTCTTGCCCATGGTACTACATCGGACGTTAAAATCTCCTCGAGTTTCATTGGCGTTAGAAAAATTATCCAGAGTATCAGGATTAACCCATTGGTTCGGATCTCCTGTTATTTTAAAGCTTAATAAAAAATTAGCCGTAAATTGATTTTTTTCAAAATTATTGTTATCTTTGATATAAAAAAATATTCTATGAATAAAATCTTATTTGCATAAATTGATTTTAGGTTTTAGTATTCAACTGTCGAAGTGTTAATTTTTATAGAGAATAGAGAATAAAACTATAGATAAATTATCATTATTTTTGAGAGGAAGCTATGGTATCACAAAAAACAGGAAAGCTAGTTTCTAAGATCCCTTTAACAGAGCAACTGAATCAAACGGAATCTTCTGTATTAAAGCGGTATAAAAACAAAGTTTTGGGGAGTGAAAGTTTTTTTTCTTTATTAAAATACGAAATAATAACATCTTTATTTGGTGATATTTCTGGTGGCTTGGGATATTTACTCCGAAAACGATTGTATCGCAACCTTTTTAAGAATGTGGGTGAAGGGATAATTTTAGGAAAAGGCATTGTATTGCGTCATCCTGGAAAGATTATCCTTGGAAATCGTGTGGCTATTGACGATTACGGACTATTAGATGCTAGTGGTGCCGGTGAGGAAGGAATCCGCTTAGGAGATGATGTAATTGTCTCCCGGAATTGTGTGATACAGGGTAAAACTGGTTCAGTGATAATCGGGGCTAAAACCGATATTGGTTGTAATACTATTCTGGCGTCTGCTACTGGAATTTTTATTGGTCGTTCTGTGTTAATTGCTGGCAACTGTTATATCGGCGGTGGACGCTATCTTTCAGACCGTTGCGATATTCCAATGATGGAACAGGGACTATACTCAAAAGGACCTGTTGCAATCGCCGATGATGTGTGGTTAGGTGCTGGAGCCATTGTACTGGATGGGGTTTCCATTGGCAAAGGATGTATTGTTGGTGCAGGTGCTCTTGTCACCAAAGACCTTCCTGATTATTCGGTGGCGGTGGGAGTCCCCGCTCGCATCATTCGCAACCGGAAAGAAACCCAAGATGTTTAAATATTTACGGTGAAATTTCTGTATTAATTTGGAGTAAAAAAATGAAAATTTTAGTCACAGGTGGGACAGGCTTTACGGGCAGCCATTTGACGCGCCGCCTACTGGATAAAGGGCATCATCTAGTTGTGATTGATAATAAACCCGGTCTCTTTTTTGATGAACTCAAGGAACGAGGCGCAGAGATTCACATTGGCAGTGTGGCAGACCGAGATCTTGTGGATAAAGTGACCCAAGGCTGTGAAGTGGTTCACCATTTAGCCGCCGCATTTCGCCAAGTTAATCTTCCAAAACAAGTATACTGGGATGTCAATGTGGATGGAACCCGCTACCTGCTAGAAGCGGCTCTTAAGTATGGCGTTGCCAAATTCGTCTATTGCAGTACTTGTGGGGTTCACGGAGATGTTAAACAAACCCCTGCTGATGAAAATGCCCCGATTACTCCGGCGGATTACTACCAGTACACAAAATACGAAGGCGAGAAACTGATACCAGAGTTTGTGGAAAAGGGTCTAAAAGTGCTGACACTGAGACCCGCAGCTATCTATGGTCCCGGAGATCCAGAGCGCTTTTCTATTCTCTTTAAACGAGTGAAAAAGGGACGCTTTTTAATGTTTGGAGATGGTCAATGTCATTACCACCCCTTGTATATTGATAACCTAGTCGATGCCTTTGAACTCGCTGCCGCCTCGGAGAAAGGCAATGGGGAAGCCTACCTGATTGCCGATGAAAACTATCATACCCTGAATAAGTTAGTGACTGCGATCGCCAAAGCCATCGGCATCAATCTAACTATTACGCATCTGCCGTTCTGGCCCCTTTGGACAGCAGCTTTGCTAACAGAAATGGCGTATAAACCCTTACCAGGAATCGATCCCCCTCTGTTTCGCAGACGGGTTGATTGGTTCCGGCAAAATCGAGCGTTCAGTATTGAAAAGGCTAAACGAGAACTGGGTTATCAACCCCAGGTTGATTTAGACAAGGGATTAACATTAACGGGTCAGTGGTATCGGGAACAGGGCATTATTTAACTCACACCAGGGGAAGAAAAACAATGTGTGGTATCGCCGGATTTTCGTGGCTAGATGATGACTTAATTAAGCAGATGACCCGGACGTTGGCTCATCGCGGACCTGATCAGTATGGAGTATATACCGACGAGTCAATCTCTTTAGGTCATCGACGGCTGAGTATCCTAGACCTGAGTGAACATGGACGCCAACCGATGTCTAACCAGGATGGCTCGATTTGGGTGGTTTACAATGGGGAAATTTATAACTTTCAAGAACTGCGCCAAATATTAGAGCGCAAAGGGTATACTTTCCGCAGTCGAACTGACACCGAGGTCATTTTATATGCCTACGCTGAATATGGATCAGCCTGTGTAGAAAAGTTCAACGGGATGTTTGCTCTAGCCATCTGGAATAAGACGAAACGGGAGTTAATTCTGGCACGCGATCGCTTGGGTATTAAACCACTATACTATTATTTGAACAATGGTCAGTTGATTTTCGCCTCCGAGATCAAAGCCATCCTTCAAGCTTCCCAAGTCGCACGGGAGATTAATCCTCAAGCTCTCTATCACTACGTTGGCTACGAATTTGTGCCAGCTCCAGATACAATCTTTCGCCACATTCACAAGCTTCCTCCTGGGCATTATCTGCAATATCGGGAAGGCAGAGTTGAGTTGACCCAGTATTGGGATCTCAAGTTTGAAACTGAGACTCAACCAACTGCTTATTACGAGGAGAAAATGCGGTATCTCCTGGAAGACTCGGTTCGCCAACGGTTGATCAGCGATGTTCCCTTAGGTGTTTTTCTCTCAGGTGGGTTAGATTCTAGTACAGTTGTGGCAATGATGGATCGGTGTGGCGTGGAACCTATCCAAACTTTTGCCTTGGGGTATGATGACCCCTCTTTCAGTGAGCTGGACTATGCTGAATTCATGGCTAGAGAACTCAAAACTCAGCATCAGGTACTCATGGTTGATCCGATTACACCAGAGTTACTCGAAACCGCTGTCTGGCACTTAGATGAACCCATGACGGATTTGTCAACTATTCCCTTTTATCTGATTTGCAAGAAAGCCAGAGAACAGGTCACGGTTTGCTTGAGCGGTGAAGGGGGGGATGAGGTATTGGTGGGTTATGACCGATTTAAGGCAAGTAAGGCTCATAGCTACTATGCTGTCATTCCTAAGTCAATTCGACGCCAGCTAGTCGCGCCACTGATCAACGCTCTACCAGATCAGCCTCAAAAGAAAGGAGCTATTAATATGCTGAAACGGTTTATTCAAGGGGGACTTTTGTCAGAAGAGGGTCAACATATGCGTTGGCAATACTTTGGTATGCCGGAACACGACCAAGACCTATTTTCTCCGGATATCTTAGGGGAAATTTCCCGAAATCCCTTTGCACCAATCCGAGAGCAGGTTGCAGGTTGCAACTCAAACCAGCGGCTAGACCGAGAGATCTATGTAGACCTCAAGTTCATGATGCCGGATAGTCCCCTAATGAAAGTGGACAAGATGAGTATGGCTCATGGGTTAGAAGTCCGAGTACCATTCCTCGATCACAGATTTGTCGAATTTTGTGCCACAATTCCTTCTGAACTTAAGCTCAGGGGTTTTACAACTAAGGCAATCTTTAGGTCAGCTATGAAAGATATTCTACCAGATAAGATTCGCCATCGGGGAAAACAGGGCTACAGCTTGCCCATTAAGAACTGGCTGCGACAGGAACTGCGGGACTATATGATCGAATTGTTAACATCCTCCTCGTTAATGAAGGAGGCGTTCAACATTAACTATATCGAACAGCTTATCCAAGAGCATTTAGACTATAGAGCGAATCATAACCACATCCTCTGGGCTTTGATTAATTTGGCTCTGTGGCATCGGCTGTTTGTATAAAAATTATCAATATTTAAATCCAGGTGAAGTTTCCTATACAATAGTTCATAAATCAGTCATATCCAAGGAAAATGAAACATCACAGCCAGCAAGCAGCTTCCCGGTTTGATGATTGGGCAGATTCATACAGTGAAGGGCGAATTTCATCATGGTTCAGATTCTATCAATCAATGGCAATGTCCCAGCTAAAAATTGCCGAAGGTTGTGGATTTTTAGACGTGGGCTGTGGCACAGGTTGGGCGGTTAGGCAAGCCGCTAAACAACTTCAAGTTGGTAAAGCTTGTGGAATCGATATTTCTGCAAAAATGATCGAGAATGCCGTTGCCGAAACTTCAGAGGCGCATAACATAGAATTCCAGATCGGTGATGCTGAAGCAATACCTTATCCTGATGAATCTTTTAGCTCAATTATATGTACCTTTTCCATCCATCATTATCAGAATCCTGTTAGTGCTTTGTCTGAGATGAAGCGGGTTTTGAAACCAGACGGCTCCATTGTAATTTTAGATTCAGCCAGAGATGTTTCATTTGCCATCTGGCTGCAAGATCGAGGGCGGCGCTATTTTGAGAAAAGTCATGTTAAATATTACACCACTAAAGAGATGACGGACTTGATAGCAAAAGCTCAATTGCAGCTTATTGGCGACATCACGACCATTAATAAGTTTATGGATCACAACAAAGTATTTACGGGTTTGATGTTGCTCAGTTGTACTAAATAAAATGGCTTCATTCTAACGAATTGCTGACATAAATTAACCGTAAATTGAGAAAATTAACTAATTACGAAATAGCTTCCGCTCTATATTCAGCTAAATCAATGGTTAAATTATGAGAATTTTATTAGATTGTAGATTTCAAAAAGGAGCAGGTCCTAATGTTACTACTTGCTATCTCCTCAATTATCTAATTAAACTTAATACCGAACATGACTTTGTAATCCTACAACATAAAGGGCAGCAACTTCCACAGTACCCCAATGTTCAGAAGCTTGTAGTTCCGTCACAGAACACTCTGGTCGAATTTTTGTGGGTACAGTTTTATTTACCTAAGTTGCTCCGGCAATACGCAATTGACATTTACCACAGCTTAAAACATGTGGGTCCTCTGTTTACTCGTGTTCCGGTACTACTTTACCTGCGTGAAGTTGGTCACTTTCACGAAAAAGGACAAGAAGCTTTTCAACTCAATCTAGTGAACAAAATTTACTGGAACTATATCCTGGTGTTAGGACTGAAAAGAGCTACTCATATTATTGGTATATCTCATGAATCTAAGACAGTAATTATCCAAAAAATTGGAATTTCTGAAGATAAAATAAGTGTCAATTATCATGGACTCGACCCAAAATTTAAGATTATTCAGGATCGAGAATTAATTACAGAAGTCCGCCATCGTTATAACCTGCCTGAAAACTATATTCTATGTGTGAGTAATTTGTATCCACACAAAAACTACAAGACAGTAGTTAAAATGCTTGCTAAACTCAAAGAGCTAAATAAAGAAGCTCCTAAGTTAGTAATAGTAGGAAATATAAAGTATGCTCAAGCCGATTTTTTTAATTTAATCAAACAGCTAAGGTTAGATAAGGATATAATCTTTACGAGTTATGTGGATCATGACGACCTAGTCTATATATATAATGGAGCCGCTTTACTGCTCTATCCCCCTCTTCTCGGCTCCTTTGGTAACCCTCCTTTAGAAGCCATGGCTTGCGGTGTACCCGTTGTGGTTTCTGATCGCGGAGCCCTTCCTGAGGTTACTGATGGAGCAGCACTAGTACTGAAGGAGCCTAAAAATGTAGAAAAGATGCTTGAAGCTGTTCAGCAAATACTCGACGATGAGCAACTTTGGCAAACCTTACGACAGAAAGGACTTGAACGAGTTAAAGATTTTAGTTGGGAAGCATCTGCATCAAGAATCCTGGAACTCTACCGGAGAATAGGAAGTGGTGAAACTCACCGAAGTGGCAATTAAGGTTTATTTATTGAGGCTGTTTCAAGAAGCGATCGCGCCGCATCAACACAACTATCAGCGCAATACTGGCAACCATTAATCCCAGTCCAACCATTAGTGTCAATCCATACAGGATTAGAGATGGAATTGCGGTCACCAGCAAAGTTATTACCGCAATAATGCCAAGGTGTTGACTGATATGCTTATACTCCATCCGATTCATTAGATATAGACCAATTGAACACAGGATTAGTTCACTCAATAAAGTTGCTATGGCTGCACCAACACCTCCTAGATAAGGAATAAGAATAAAATTGGAAAGAACATTAGTGATTGTTGCTCCAAACAGAAGAGGAGGCAGTTGTTTTTCCCGTCCGGTCGCTTGAAGTAATTTGTGTACTAAGGTGCCAAACATCTTGAAACTCAGGCTAGGTAGCAGAATTGCTAGAGGTTTCACGGAAGGAGCAAAAGCTTCGCCATAAATAATTTGCACTAATATAGGTTGGGTAAAACCAGCAAAAACAATCACAGGTAACGCTACTCCTAAAAGAAGGCGCGTACACTTATAAATCTGCTCTGGAAGTTTCTCAGGTTCGTTGGCATAATATCGAGCAAATCTCGTGAATGAAACATAGAAAATAACTTGTGGTAACTCAGTAAAAATTTCCAGCAGGCGGTAAGCTGCACTATATAACCCGGCTTCCCCAGTAGGAGATAATCCCTTGAGCATAACCACATCAATCTGATAGTAAAGAATCCATAAAACCCCAGACAGCGCAAATGGATAAGCTGTACGAACAGATTGCCAAAGTCTATTAAGGCTTAGAGGTAACCAAATACAGGTTTTTCGACTCAGGTAAACCAGTAACCCTAGGATATCCAGGAACCGGACAAGAACAAACGTTCCCACTACCAACACTAAATTTTTGGACAGGAACAGAACGACGCATGAAAGCAGCACAGTGAAAAATCGCTCTATGGCTACGGAAACCGTTTCGCTTCTGAACCATCCCATCCCTTTAAGGACACCGCGCAGGGTCATTTTCACGCTACGACAAAGTTCTGCAAAAATGACTAAGTAGCAGACAATTAAGCCTTGACCTTGATAACCTAATAAGCGAGCCAAGGGGAAGAGAAAAATAAGAACTAACAGAAAGCTCAATCCCTCAATAATCAGAAACTGACCTGTCGATTTTGAACCTTCGACCGGGTTGGCTGCTACCTCACGAGTCAGTAGTCCTGGAAACCCAA